>CAYLJE010000047.1:0-16608 GCA_964383915.1 uncultured Rikenellaceae bacterium | reverse complement strand
CTGTTTTATTCCCGCCGCATCGGACGTAGTCCTCATGGATATCCTACCCTAAGTAACGGGGAATATGCCAAGATTCCGGAATCCACCACAATCCTCGGTGCAGCGAAAGTATCCGGTAAGACGAAGAACGGCTTATCCATTGGCGTTCTGGAAAGTATAACGGCAGAAGAAAAAGCAGTGATAGATGATGACGGGCCACGGCGTTATGAAACGGTAGAACCAATGACCAACTATGCCGTAGCCAGGCTGCAAAAAGATTACGGAGAAGGCCGTACATCCATCGGCGGGATCCTGACCTCCGTTAACAGAAAACTGGACGGGACACCGCTAACTTATCTTCATAAATCAGCCTATACAGGAGGGTTTGACTTTTCACACAGCTGGCATGACAGAAAATATAATCTGACCATAAAAACAGTATTCAGCTCCGTATCCGGGGATACTACGGCACTGATCCGTACCCAGCGTTCTCCGACGCATTATTTTCAACGGCCGGATGCTTCTTACCTGAAACTGGATTCTTCACGTACCTCTCTTATGGGGACAGGCGGAAGGATTCAATTCGGCAAAATAGGAGGAGGACACTGGCAATACCTCACCTTCCTGACATGGAAATCTCCCGGCCTCGAACTGAATGATATCGGGTTTGTACAAAATACCGACCAGCTCCTGGAAATCCTCTGGGTAGGATATCGTATCTGGGAACCATTCAGTATATTCCGTAAGTTAAACTTAAATTTCAATCAATGGTCAGGATGGAACTTCGGCGGCACACATATGGGAAACGGGGGAAATATCAACCTCTTTACTCAATTTAAAAACTACTGGTCTTTTTCCACCAGCTTCAATGCTTCGGGACAGCAGGTATCCAACGGTCTGTTGCGGGGTGGTCCTTCCTTTATAATGCCCGGAAATACAAATACCTTTTTTAGATTGTCCACTGATGACCGAAAAAAGCTTAATTTCAGTGCTATGTCCTCCCAAAATTGGGGGTTTAACCAATCCAGACGCACTGCCCACTACTCCTTCGGAATTCATTACCGTCCGATCAGTACTTTCCAGATATCACTATCCCCTGAATTTACTACTAGCCGGAACAAATTGCAGTATGTCTCTAAAACAAGTTACAACGATAAAGACCGGTACATTTTCGCACACATCAATCAAAAGGTAATGGAGATGTCTATCCGTCTAAACCTGAGCCTGACCCCCAATCTGAATATTCAATTCTGGGGCCAACCGTTCATTGCCTCCGGAAAATATTCTGATTTTAAACGGATAACCAACCCGCGCGCGGATATATTTACCAACCGGTACCATACATATGGAGATAAGGAGATATCTTATGATGCTGGTAATCAAGTTTATCTTGTGGATGAAAATGAGGATTCCCATACGGATTATAGCATCGGCAACCCCGATTTCAATATCAAAACATTCAAATCAAACCTGGTACTACGCTGGGAATTTGTACCTGGCTCCAACCTGTACCTGGTATGGTCACAGAACAGACAACAGTTCAATCCATATGGGAATATAGAATTTAGCAGGGATATGAAAGACCTGGCGGATTCATATCCTCATAATATTTTCCTGGTTAAATTTTCCTATCGTTTTATTTTATGATTCGCGGGTGACAAAAAAAACATTCAGAAACGACGGCAAGTTGAAAAAACCTTTGATAATTTTTATTTTCCTCTAACATGCATATATTTGTTCTTCCAACCATAGTAATTGCGAATATATGACACCCTTGATCATAAAAGCAACTGACACTTCTCCTGAAATTAAATTTGATCCCGACAATCATCATTTTACCATCACCGGGCTATCCCGTCCCGAAGATGTACGTGCTTTCTATTATCCTGTCCTGGAATGGTGTCAGACATTCAGAAATCAGGAAATGGACACGGAGAATATCTCCTTTACAAAAGATAATCCTCTGGTTGTACGCATCAACCTAAAATATTTCAATTCTTCCTCCGCAAAATTTTTATTTGATATCTTCACGGAAATTAGTGGGTTGTGTAAAAAAGGTCATACTGTCGATATATACTGGCATTATGATCCGGGCGATGAAGACATGCTGGAGGCAGGAAAGGAAATGTCGGAAATTGCCGAGATTCCTTTCCGGTATATTGAAAATTAATCCCTGTGAACCCTTTACTTTCTGTTTGTAGCCCCTGCCTGTTCCACTTCTTCCAGTTTGCGCACACAGGCATGTTTGGCTGCAGCGATGGTTTCCCGGTTTACTTTTTCCGTAATTCCTGCTCTGTTTAGATCCTCAATCCCGATATAACCATTCATCAGTAACAACTGCAGGACCATATTATTGATCACTGTTTCACGGCTGTATCCTTTGGCTATATACAGTTTATCACAATCCTGGTAAAGTTCTTCTGCAAACTCCCGGTTATTGGGGAGCCACATCAGTTGTTCATAAGTCTCACTAAAACCACTCAATTCAATATGTATATTCGGGGTAATCAGCAACGGATTAAATTCATGATCTATGGTTAATGAAACAGAATCCCTGAGACCGGATATATCAATCTTACTTTCCGGATCATCCATGCGCACCAGTTCAGCTTTTCGCATCTGATCCATCTGATAAAGCAGGTAATTATAACGCCACACCTCCAGGCTGTGTTTATGGTAGATGAACAATGGGCCATATGCTTCAATAATCCGTTGTTTCACATACTGTCGTTGCTCATTGATCTCAGGCTTCAGGATACGCACCTCCCTGATCAATGTCAATAAATCTTCTGCAGCTTTTTCAGGCCCGGTAATCTCTTTCCCTTTTTTACCCAGGTCTGTGGATAAAATCCCCAGTTGAATATTCTTTCCTTTTCCATGTCCCTCGCGGCCACCTTTCAGGATATCAATCAAATGCATCTTCATTTCATGTTCTCCATACTCGGACTTAAACGGATTCCCTGCAGGAGTGCTTGCAAGAGAATCAAAAATCGTACTGAAAAAGGTACGGTCCAGCAACAGGGAAATCTCCCGTGCCGGCACATTACTCTTTTCCTGCTCCTTTTCTTCCTCCCGGGCAAGAACATAAAAACGGTTTTTAATGATATCGAACCTGACCCGGTGTATTACATACTCTTTCTCATCCTTATAAAAAGATTTCCCTTCAAATATTTCATTCACCACATCTTCAATATCAATTTTATCTATCAGCTTGTAAGTAGATGACAAATATATCTTCCCGGTAAATTCATCTTTTTCCCATCCCAGCACCTGATCCAGGTAATTCCCGTGTGTATCAATAACCTGAACAATTTTTGGATCGCCGGTATAACGCAATAAAGTACGCTGGATACTGGGATCATCCGAACTGGTAGCTTTCTCCTTGCGTTCGCCGTGAGAATCCCGGTATAAAACAAAATTCTCAGGATTGGCATATCTTTTTACGCCGGCTTCTTCGCGGCCGAAATTATAGGCCGTCAGCATGATATCAATTTTATACGGCATAGAAATATCGCACAATCCGCTGATTGTACTACGCGAATTCAGATCCTCTATATTACTGTCAGCACTGGTTTCAAAAAGGGTCTGGTACGCTTTGATAAAGTCAGGATTAAAATCCGTTACCCTGGAAAAATCACCCACTTCTGTACCAATGCCATAGAGGTTCCCGTCCCTGTCAGGAAAAACATGGAACATATCTCCGGCAATCAGTTTGATAGAGCGCACTCCCGGCAAGTTTCTCCTCATCCATTTCAACATCATGGCTGCAATCATCTCCGATTTCCCGACGCCACTATCGCCGCTTACCTGGATCACAAAAAGACTACCATCATTTTCTTCTATGGCAAACAAAGATCCATGAACAGGCATCCCTCCCATTTCTTTAATTTTCTCATTTACCATGGTTAGGCGCGGTTTCTTGATATTGCCAAAATAATCCATCGATTTTTTCAGGGGTGCCACAATGATCTTAATATTTCCTTTGGGTCCTTTTAAATCAAAATAACCCACAGCAGGATAAGAAATCATTTTTTCCGGGGCTCCCAGGAAATAGATAACATCAGGCACAAAAGATTTCACCACCTTCAGCGGAATGAATTCACGTTGCACCAAACGGAAATTATCTGTCAGATATTTCAAGTACGATTTCTGAAAGACATACATTTCTTTCACCAGCCCGTGACGTACGATCTTACAACGGTAATCTTCCTCATCCAGATTTTCGACAAACTCCTTCATCCTTTTTGCAAAGAAATAGGACGCAGGTCGTGTCTGCATTTTTTTGATGAACTCGTTTGGAGAATCATCTTCCAGCACCCGGGCGTGTGGTCTTTCCTTATCAGGACGATCCACCTTATGGTAGGGATATTCCCGCTTTTTAGAATCTGTTGCAATACGTGTATGCATTTGCACCGGTTGTTCCCAGGCAATCACACCACAACGACTCAGCAGTGAATTTATCCAGTTTAAAGCGCCCTTATTCCATGTCAATAATTCATTTTCAGGTTTATATCCTTTATAAATAGCAATACCATGCTGGATCATCTCATTAACGGCCGAGTTCTGCCTGCGAAAATCTGTCTCAGTCAGCCTGATCAGAAAATGATTGTATTTTTTATAATACTCATTGTTCTTAGTCCGGTTCATCATCCCCGTGATAAACAAAACTACCTCCCGGACCTCATCATGCAACCTTTCCGGTACAATCTTAATATCACGGGTTGCCATGATCTCATGGATGATCAGACGTATATCATCAGGCATCACATGGGTAATCAGATCTTCAACATACAGACGCGTCTCATCCTCTTTATACTGTGCTATTTTCTCCATATACATCTGCAGGCGGTCAAGCAGCCGGTTCCTGAAATTGTCATTTTTCCTTAACAGATAAAGAGCCAGGATCTTTTTTTCAACCGGATTGCCAGATTCCAAAACCTCCCTGGTCAAATATTGAAGGATCACCTCGGTAAACCTGCCGGCAAACCGGATGTTCTGAAAATCTTTCAATTTCCGTATATCTGTTATATAATCATTAATGGCAAGAAAAAGATTGATTTCCCCGGCTGGTTTTCTGACCACCTCTTCAAAGTTTTCTACGGTCTTTTGTACCAACTCGGCAAAAGAGGGTTCCATGCCTTCCTGCTCAAAAGGAAGATTGAAATAGAGTAATAACTCCCGGATATATTTCCTCAGAATCTGATTATATCCCTCGAGGCGGGCCAGGTCGCCGGAGATATCCCGTTCATTGGCATCAAGTGCAAGAATTTTGACCTTGGCATCTGAGAATAAGAGATTCTCCATTTCAATAAGAATCTCTTTCATGATCGTCATCTCATCCGGATCATCCAATATATAAGCATCCGGCTGAAACTCCAGCTTACTGGTAATATATTTCAAGAGAGCAGGTTTTCCGTATCGTGCAATCACCGTATTAATATCCAGATCCCGGAGGGCCGGAATTTTTTTATAAATCTGGGAAAACAGATTTTCATAAACTTTAGTAAATGCCTTGCTGGCAATGAACTCTTTCAGATCACGGCATTTGCCAATATTCTCATAAAATTCAAATACTGTATTCCCTGAATCTGCAATATAATTGATATTCACCCCACAAACTCCGGGGAAAGCATGATAGAGCGTTTTGATATCGCTGATCTTCAAAGACTGGTTTAAGACTTTCTGCAACTCCTTGATCGTGTTAAAATCCTCAAAGAGTTTTTCTATTAATTCCTGATCGGAATGAGCTTTAAATATTTCATCCAGGATATCTTCTGAACGCACATATTTATTTTCAGGAAGTTTCTTTTTATCATAATATATCTTCCAATATCTCAAAAATATCCGGACAACATTATCCAGTTCCCGGGCAAAGATACGATAGCTTTCCTCACTCCCTTCGAGATAGTCTCCCAGTGACAACCTGACAAATCCTTTTTGATACGGCAGAAATGCCAGGCCTCTTTCGCTGGCCAGTTTCAGGGTAAATTTTTCCAGATCCTGATAGGAAAAAAAATCTCTCATATGGAGATTAAACAAATACGACCCGTCAGAGTCCAGCACGGATATATTCGGATCACCGGTTTCTTCCAGAATCTTTGTGACCGTTTCCTTGGCTAACTTAAGTCTTTTATTCGCCTCATACCGGAAAATCTTATTGATCCTGAATCTGTTTAATGCGGTGACAATATGTTCTTTATAATAGGTAAAAAAAGGCTGTCCTTTATATTTAAAGTCATCCGGGAGGTCCAATACATCCAGTTTATCCAGGTTAACCAGTTCCTCCAGAAGAAAAATATGCAGCGGACTTCCTTCGAACAAGGAAGGCCTGCGCCTGAATGCACTTTTCCTTTTTCTCTGATTCCTGTTCTGTTCCATTTCGGCCAGAATATACCCTTTCAATTTTTCTTTAATCTTATACCGGGAAGCATCTTTCGGCAGATTTTCATCCATGCGGTCTTTAATCTTCTTGGCCAGTTGGGCAACCTCCAGAATATTCACCAGCATATACAGGGAATTGGCATTCCCTTTTTCTGTGCCAAACCGACTACGGGCATATTCGATGACATCTTTCCGGGCAGGTGTTCCGATCAACGACCCAAGCCGGTCGCCTGTAGCCCCCAGGTTTTTAGTGGTAGAAAGAGAAGAAACCACACTGATTTTTGCATAAGAACCGATATTATTCATGATATACCGTGATATCGTCCGCCATTTCGGTTCTTCGGGATCTTCTATCTTCACCGCATCATTGTATGCCTCATCCAGGAACAATGTCATTTTACTGTTGTTCAGGAACTTCAAAAAACGAATCAGGTAAATATTATTGAAATCAGTAAATCCCGACGGGTTGGCCGGATCATTGATAATCAAGGTGGAGTTCTCACAGAACCGATCCCATAAACTACCCGATTCATCAAAGAGCTGAAATGTATTTTTTATCCTTTCGAGTTTTTTCAAAAGACGTTCCCAGTCCACACGTCCCTCATCATTCAATTCAATATCAATATCAAAAGGGTTAAGGTCAAAACGATCGGGCGGGAACAGGTCTTTGTATTCCCAGGAAGCTTCCTGATTATAAAAAATGAAAGGGTTGGGTTTCCGGTTATTAAAGAACAGCAGGTCACGGATGATCATCTGCACATCATCCGACACAGAGGTTTTCTCCACATTGGCCAGGCCACTGATAAACTCACGTATAATTTTTTTCTCTTTTTCCGGCCTGGATATATATTTCTGGTCTATACCAAGGTCAATCAGAAAGTTCATCAACCGGCCCCGGTTATCCGCTTCGTTCTCCACCTTGGTAAGATATTCCTTGTACTTTTCAAGGAAAAGATTCAGGCCGAAGTTCCTATGAAAATGTGTTTGCAGCGTACGTTGATAGATATCCGGGACGATGTCCAGGATGACACGGCATCTCTCAAGGATTTCGGGTTTCACAGTTTTCAACGGCCGTTGTAAAAGATATTCTCCATAGGTACGGATCTGGTTTCTTCCTCCCCCTTCCACCACAGTAACAATCTGTAATTTCTTATTTTCCGAATAGAAATAAGCCCGGGTTCTGTCTTCGAATTCACGGATGAGGCTTTTGGTAATCTCCCCGGCAAGTTCCGGATTTTTCATCTGCTCGATAAAGGAGATATAGGCTCCAAACTTCGAGAGGATATACTTGTCCCGTAACACTTGCCGGGAGAACTCATCAAATTTATATAAAATAATTTCCCTTTCAGGATTGTCTTCTCCGGCTAATTGTTCGCGTGCCAGCAACCGTAATTCCCGGTCATAAGCTTGTATTTTTTTTTCGATAGCTTCCCTGAATTTTTTGAGAAGATCACTATTTACCTTATCCAGTATCAGTCTGAGGTTCAGCTGGCTGCTGGCCAACGCCCCCAGTTTTTTGGTGTGTACATTATTCAGGGTGTTCAGAATCCCATTATGAAAGCAGAAAACCAGTGAAGTATTCGAAGCCCTTGCTTCAGGAGAATCATCAATAAAAATCATACGGGTAAGCAACGGGAACCAGCGAAAATGATTAAACGGGTTCTTCCGCATATTCTTTATCTTGATAGCAAAAACATGCACAGCATCCTCTTTAATCTCCTCATATAATGCCTCCGGCGAAGCAAAGTCAATCACACGCAGCATCGCCGGGCTAAAGACCTCCCCGGCTAAGAGCTCAATAGCAGTATCTGCCCTCCCGGAAACAACCGTACGCATAAATCCATTCAGTCCTTTAAAGTTAACCGTTGACTCGGAACAGTTGATGAAATGATCTTTTTCTGTACTGGTTGTATAATGTGTAGATTGATTTACCATCTGATCCATCACATCCAGCAAATAGTTCCACTGTGCTTCCTCCACATCACCGCTCACCCCGATCAGATCCCTGAATTTCCTGAGTTCCCTGACTTTATCTCCCAGTAAGATCGTATAAAGGAAATCAATGGTCTGTTGTGTAACGGGAGGCGTTCCCAGTGAATAGTCGTGGGTATGCAGCATATTATTAAACTGCTTTTTCGTCTGTTCATCCACCTCCTCGGTATCCATCAACTCTAAGAGCTTGCTGTGAAAATTTTTTCGCAGTGCACTATATTTAAAAGCCTTTGAATCCTCATGGGGCATCAACATGAGTGAAACATCCACATAGCCGGGGATGGATTCCTTCAACTCCAGCACATATTTCCGGATCTCCGCCTCCTGCAGGGCCGGATCATCCTGCTCTTCATAACATAAGCGGACAAACTGCGTCAGACTGTCAAAAATCCGGTCTGGTAAAAAAATCTCTGCTCTCTCTCCCAAATGAACATAGAGGTCAATGAAATTTCTCGCCTCTGTTGTTAGCCTGGCTTTCGGGGTGCCAAATACCTGCATGGTCCTGGTTTTAAAAATCTATTTATACTTAGCTTATTATATAATCTTTCTTTGATGAATCTGTAACAGGCTACGAACATAACTATGCTTTGCAACACAAAAGTACGTTTTTTTTACATGCAAAAAAACCGCCTGGTAAAAACAGGCGGTTTTTTCACGAAAACAAAATCCGCCTTAAAAACTAATGTCCAATCCGACACCTGTCAGTATGGTTTGTTTTCCATATGTATTGGTGAAAGTTAAAGGAGCCGTTCCTTCAGCCACATTATCATTTTTATACATAACATAATCAAATCCCAGATTTAACTGGATATTGTCCGTGATTCCATAAACAAGACCCCCGCCCACAGTATTTGTCGAGAGGCTGTAGCTAATGTCTGACTGATATTTATCATTGACTCCGGTATTCGCTAGAAGATATCCGGCGCTGACACCGAGTTTATCCGTAATCATATACTCTACTCCCAGCCCGATTTCAAAAAAATTCTTATCTATAAAAGCGCTGTTATCCACCTGTTTAAATGATTTACCATCGGTATCCATTACCGGATTCCCATTGCTGTCTGTCTCATACTTTCCGTAAAAAGCCGGTTTGTCCAGATAATAATGATATCCAGCCTGAACAGTCAAACGGGACATGGGTTTGTAGGAAACCCCTACGGAAAGCATGGAAGGCATATCCGACCTGGATTTTGCACCATCAGCAAACAACCCGGTATCATCCCGTTTTGTTTTGTTAGTCACTTCAATTTTGGTGTGGTGTTCATACTTTATCCCGATGTTCAGCTTATCCGAAGGAGAAATATTGATCCCAATGATGGGAGTAATGCCTGAACCGGTTTGGTCTGCATCAACATATGCATCCGCTGTGGCAACATCAAGTTGAGCAGCTCCTGCCTGTAACATAGCAGCGGTAGTTGGATCCAGCGATTGGATCTGAGCGGCTACCACCCGTAGATAATCGCCGGGTTTCTGGGTTCCTCCGTATGCTGCGGGGGCATCAATGGTAATATCTTTCAAATTCCCCGTGTATGAATTTTTTACGGTAACATACCTGACTCCCAAAGAAACAGAGATCAGATCGTTGATAGCATAAGATACCCCGGCCTGATAACCCAGGTAAATGGAATTCCCTTTGAAGGATGAGTTGAGGTGGTAGCCGGTTACATTCCGGAATCCGGGATCAACACCCAACCCTGCCGGCGGGGGAAGTGCAATCGCTGCATCCAGAGGGGCCAGTGTAGATTGGATATAAGGAACCAGCCCGGCCACCGGGATCTCAAAAGTTGGAACTCCTTTGGAAAAATTGGCAGAGCCACCCCCTCCAATCGGTGTTACTCCAAAGGAAAAAGCAAATTTATCCATTTTATATACTGCAAAAAAATCGGGAAATACCAACGCTTTCACATCCGCATTGTACATCTTAGGCCTATTGTCCAGGTATGGATATTTGCTGGTAATCGTCTGCGTCTGAAAAATACTTTGATTATTCAGAGAAAAATGAAAGCCGTTGTCGAGTTTCATTAAACCTGCAGGATTGAAATAAACAGCATCAATACCTGTGGATGCATCCCGGACCAGCCAACGTATCCAGGCTGCACTTTGATTTGTGTTGGTAACAATACCTCCTGCAAATAACATATTCACCGAAAGTAGTACAACAATGAAAGAAAGATAAATTTTTCGCATAATGGTTATTGAATTGGTTAAACGGGTGCAATTTAATATTTTTTTAAAAACCAAATAATATTGTTACTATCTTTATATGTTTATACTATTTTATTGAATATGTATAAAAATGTTTCTTTTGATACTTCCCGTTTTATTATCCATGGTTATCCGATACGGGGCTTTGATGAACGTAACGCTGAAGCAGCCCGCAGAGTCTATGCCATGGTTACAAATATTGATTATGATGTGGGAATACTACTGAAAAAAATAAATAACCTTCAACTTGGGGGGAAAACCATCATCATCTTCCTGTCAGACAATGGGCCTCAGCAAGTCCGCTATACGGCAGGTCTCAGAGGTAGAAAGGGATCTGTTTATGAAGGTGGTATAAAAGTGCCGTTTTTCATCAGATATCCGGGAGTGACTTCAGAAGATACTGTCATTGCCACCCCCGCTGCCCATATTGACCTTTTTCCAACATTAGCTGACCTCTGCCATCTACGGAATCCCGGATCCCTTCCCCTGGATGGAAAAGACCTGACACCTCTTCTGAAAGGACAAACTCCTTCATGGTTGAACAGAACTCTTTTTTTCTATTGGCAGAGAGGATACCCCGAACCATATAGAAATATTGCCGTAAGAAAAGGAAAATATAAACTGGTAGGACACGCCGGATATCTTGCCCCCCTAAACGATTTCGAGTTATTTGATATGGATGCAGATCCATACGAACGAAATAACCTAAGTCTCGAAAAACCGGAAGTTATTACCGAACTGAAGCAGGAATTCGATCACTGGTACGAGAAAGTCATCAATAATCCCCATCTTATTAATCCGCCCAGATATATTATCGGAACAGATCATCAGGATACCGTCATTTTAAACCGCAACGATGCCAAAGGAATGCCCGGAATATGGGCACAGGATCAAATTTACGGGTTTTGGGATATCGCTGTGAATGATCCCGGACCTTATACAATCTCCTTCACTTTCAGACATAAACTCCCTACTCCGGGCAGTCTTACCTTTAAGGCCGGGACCATTCAACGAACCGTATTAAACAAAGACAGCACTTTGCTGACCATTACATGTCCTCACATTCTGCTTTCCGCGGGAAATGCCCGATTTGATTCATGGTACAATGCAAAACGAAGTACATTCTATAAAGGAGGGATCATCATGCCATTTTATGTAACCATTATAAAAGAAAAATAAGTCACATATTTTACTATCTTCTTATGCGGCAACGTAGTTTTGAGATCGGTGGCGGATTAGCTCCGCTGATCCGGTCGGAGGGAGCCATTCAACAAAAACCTCCTCTTGCCTTTGGCAAGCAACGTTTTATTATTTTCCGGTCTCCCTCAAACAAGTTTGGGTCAGCCTGGGAATAATAAAACCCCGCTCACTTCGTGAGAGAGGTTTTTGTTGAGGTCGGTGGCGGATTTGAACCGCCGTAACTGGTTTTGCAGACCAACGCCTAACCACTCGGCCAACCGACCAAATCGGACTGTAAAAATAATAAAACTACCGGGAAAAACTAAAATCCGGAATGTCTTACTTCGTAAGTACGACACTCACCCGTTCTACCTTTCCCCCTACAGGGGGATTCATTTTAGAGACTTTAACGGTAATATGCTTGATCCCTTTCATTTCTTTATACAATGAGTCCAGTATCCTGCCCGCAATATGTTCCATCAGATGGGATTTTTTTCTCATCTCCCGCTCTACAATCATATAAGCCTGCTGATAATTCACGGCATCTTTTAAACTATCACTGCGGGATGGTTTCTTCAGGTCGGTTTCTATGGTCAGATCCACCAAAAATTTATTCCCGACAATCTGTTCCTCCTTATAATGCCCGTGATAAGCATAAAACTCCATGTTTTCAATCTCAATCTTACCCATAATTCAGAATTTGTCACAAAATAATCAATAATTATTTTTAAATGATCCTTAATCCTAGCTATTTTCCTGTTATTTTTGCAAAACATAATAAATGAGGCATTCATACAAAGCCATAAGAGAATGAATAAACCGATCAATTACCCTGATGTGGAAAAACCCAAAGAATATTTGAATTTCATAGAAGCACAGATTGAAGAAGATATCCGGATTAAGAAAAACGATGGAAAAGTCATTACCCGATTCCCCCCCGAGCCAAACGGGTATCTCCATATCGGACATGCTAAATCTATCTGTTTAAATTTTGGACTGGCCAATAAATACCATGGGAAATGCAACCTGCGTTTTGATGATACCAATCCTGCTAAAGAAGAAGAGGAATATGTCGAATCTATCAAAGAGGACATCCGTTGGCTTGGCTTCAAATGGGAAGGGGACCCTCATTATGCATCTGATTATTTTGACCAGTTATATGAATGGGCTGTTCTTCTGATCCAAAAAGGAAAAGCATATGTAGATGACCAGCCTGCAGCCGTCATTGCTGCCCAGCGTGGGACCCCCACAGAGCCCGGAATCGAGAGTCCTTACAGAAATCGTTCAGTAGAAAAGAATCTGCATTTCTTCCGGGAAATGAAAGAAGGGAAATTCTACGACGGCGAAAAGGTCCTGCGGGCAAAGATTGACATGACTTCCCCGAATATGCATATGCGGGATCCTATTATGTACCGTATCCTTCACCAGTCTCATCATCGGACCGGAAACAAGTGGTGCATCTATCCTATGTATGATTTTGCACATGGTCAATCAGATTATGTTGAAGGAATAACACACTCTATCTGTACCTTGGAATTTGAGGTACACCGGCCTTTATATAACTGGTTTCTGGATCAGATTATAATCACAGATTACCGCCCGCGCCAGATTGAGTTCGCAAGACTCAATCTGAGCTATACCGTCATGAGTAAGCGAAAACTGTTGGAGCTGGTGGAAAAGAAAATAGTAAACGGATGGGATGATCCCCGTATGCCCACTCTCTCCGGCTTGCGCCGTCGCGGATATACACCGGCATCCATAAGGACCTTCGCCGACCGCGTCGGAGTTGCCAAACGAGACAATGTTATTGATGTGGCTTTGCTGGAACATTCGGTACGTGAAGATCTGAATAAACAGTGCCGACGGGTTATGGCTGTCCTGAACCCACTGAAAATTACCATCATCAACTACCCCAAAGGAAAAACGGAACAATTGGAGACCATCAACAATCCCGAAGATCCGGATGCAGGAACACGGCTGCTGCCTTTTTCCAGAGATCTGTATATCGAAAGGGATGATTTTATGGAAGAGCCTCCAAAAAAATTTTTCCGCCTGGCACCAGGCCGTGAAGTTAGACTGAAAAGTGCTTATATCATCCAATGCGAAGAAGTGGTTAAAGACAACCAGGGAACGGTTGTCGAGTTGTTATGCTCCTATGATCCGGAAACAAAAAGTGGTTCCGGATCCACCAAAAAAGTCAAAGGCACCCTGCATTGGGTCTCTGCTCACCATGCCATAGACGTGGAAGTACGCCTGTATGATCGTTTGTTCAATGACCCTGACCCTGCAGGCCACAAAGACAGCAATTTCAAAGAGTTCCTTACTCCCGATTCCCTGACAGTGTTGAGAGCATGTAAGGCTGAACCTTCCCTGACATCTGCCAAGTCAGGAGATCATTATCAGTTCCAGCGGATTGGTTATTTTTCTGTCGATCCGGATTCAAATGAAAAAAAACTTATTTTTAACCGGACGGTTCCACTGAGAGATGCCTGGGCAAAAATCTCTAAAAAGTAATATTTTGCTCACTCTCCGGATGAAATTATTTTTTTTGATTTTACGGTTTTTTCAGGATTTGTTGTAATTTTGTCCCCCGTTTTTGCCCCGTGGTGTAATTGGCAACACGTCTGACTCTGGATCAGAAGAGCCCAGGTTCGAACCCTGGCGGGGCAACTAAAAAAGGCTAAAGGCTAAAGGCTAAAGGCAAAAGGATAAAGTATAAAGTATATAAGGAGCAAATCAACAACTTTCCCTCTATAGCGTAGCCAGGGTGAGTAGCCTGTCCTGAGCCTGGCGAAGGAGACCCATCTTTTGACCTTATCTTTTTCTATATTTGATACCGAAACCATACAGACCGTATTATCATGGCACGGGCAAGAACCGGAAAAAATGATTTTGAGAACCTGAAAGGCACGGTACAGGTAAGAAAAAGCACCTGGTTACGGCGTATGTTTGCTTTTCTGGGTCCTGCCTATCTGGTCAGTGTAGGGTATATGGATCCTGGCAATTGGGCCACCGATATCGAGGGAGGAGCCCGCTTTGGATATATGCTGATATGGGTTCTGCTGGCCTCTAACATTATGGCTATCCTATTGCAGACACTGTCGGCCCGTCTGGGTATTGTCACCGGCTATGATCTGGCCCAGGGATGCCGTCGCGAATATTCGAAAAAACTTAATATCTTTCTCTGGCTTTCCGCCGAGATAGCCATTGCTGCCACCGACCTGGCTGAACTCCTGGGCACTATCATCGGGCTCAATCTGCTTTTTGGTCTGCCCCTGCTGTGGGGTGCAGCCATTACCGCCACCGATACTTTTCTACTGCTGGCTATCCAACGTCTCGGTGTACGTAAAATGGAGGCTTTCATCATCACGCTGATCGCCACCATCGGGGCCTGTTTTATGATTGAAATTTTCCTGGCACAACCTGATTGGGGGGGAATCCTTGGAGGTTTTGTTCCTCATTTTGATCCCTCCGCATTATATATTACCATCGGCATCATCGGTGCCACCGTCATGCCCCACAACCTATATCTGCATTCCTCTCTGGTACAGTCACGTGCTATCACCAACACCTATACCGGCAAAAACGAAGCCTGCAAGTTTAATCTGCTTGACTCGGCCATTGCCTTAAACGCTGCTTTTTTTGTCAATGCAGCTATTCTGATTATGGCTGCTGCCTTGTTTTTCTCACGGGGGATTGTGGTCACGGAAATACAACAAGCACACCAGCTCCTTGAGCCCATTCTGGGAACTACCCTGGCTCCTATCGCTTTTGCTATCGCTCTGATTGCGGCAGGACAAAGCTCTACACTCACCGGGACCCTCACCGGCCAGATCATCATGGAAGGTTTTTTAAACATCCGCATACGTCCCTGGCTTAGACGCGCGATAACCCGTAGTATTGCCCTCCTGCCAGCAGTCATCGTCATTGCTATCTCCGGTAGCCAGGGAACTTATAAGCTATTGATTTTCTCACAGGTAATTCTGAGTATGCAGTTGCCTTTTGCCACTATCCCGTTGATTCATTTCACCTCAGACCCGGGGAAAATGGGGAATTTCGCCAATGCATTTTGGGTAAAAATATTTGCCTGGATGGTGGCAGCGATCATCATCTCACTAAACCTGAAACTGGTATTTGATGAACTCACCGGCTGGCTGTCCGGAGGTTCTTTGTGGATATGGTTTCTTGTGGTTCCGGTAGTTATCTTTTTCCTGGGGATTTTAGTTTACATCACCGTTGCCCCCTTTTTCGGGGTAAAGCGGAAATGGAAAAGCGGTATCATCAAAAAGGGAGAAATCATTGCCAAAGAGTTGAAACCTGTTACCTATAAAAACATTGCCGTAGCCCTTGAAAATACCGAATTGGATGCTGCCATTCTTTCAACAGCTCTCTCCCTGGCTAAAAGCCACCATGCCCGTCTGACCCTTCTTCATGTGACAGACAACCCGGGGACTATGGTTTACGGGAAAGACAGTAACAGCCTTCATAGCCGCCAGGACAATGCTTATCTGGAAGAACTGACACGCGAGATAGAAGATAAAGATCTGCCGGTGGAGTATATGCTTCTCTTCGGAGATCCTCCCACCGAACTCATCCGCTATATTAATAAAAACAATTTCGACATGGTAGTAACCGGATCTCACGGACATCAGGGAGTAGGAGATTGGGTACACGGCACCACCGTGGATAAACTAAGGCATGGGATTAAAATCCCTGTTTTTATTGTCCGGTAAAAATATTCCTGCACTTGTCTGTTATCTCCGGCTTTCTTTTTCAATAAAATATCCTGTATTTTTTTCAAAAAGATGAAAAATATTTATCTTCGAAATTATTTAAACAACCATATATCACTATATAGAGTCTGTCTATAAA
>CAYLJE010000046.1:0-17058 GCA_964383915.1 uncultured Rikenellaceae bacterium | reverse complement strand
GCAATTTCCAGCATTAGTAAAACATGTTCTATTTTAAAAAACTACGTAGTATACTACGTAGTTTTTTATTATTACAGTCATCCCGGCAGGTTATCTTTTGTGTTTTCTGAAATTATCAGGTACCTAAATCTTTTTTCTTCCGATCGGTAATATCCACAATAAAACCCTCAAACCCGACAATCTCATCTCCTTCATATACAGGAGTCATGGTAATGGTATGGTATCCTGTAGAACCATCCTTACAACGGCGGCGTGCTTCTGTTAAAGGGATGGTTTCTCCCAGTAGCACCCTGTCCACCATTTGTTGAAGTTTCACAAAATCTTCTTTTGTACGGCTCAGCGAATAATGCTTTCCGATGATTTCATCCTTTGTATCATATTTATAAAGTTTCAGCCAGGCATCATTCACCTCCTCATAATATCCGTCTTCGTTAATTCTGAAGTATCCCACATTGGAGTCATGTAATTTTTCACGGAGGCGCGTATTTTCCGTTTCAATACCCAGCTTATTGATGACTTGCTCAAAAGTAGTCTCAAACAATCTTTCCTGATCTTCTTTGCCGCCACCACGGATACTTTTCCGGCCCTCCGTCATCGCTACTTCCAGATTTTCCTCCAAAGCTGTCTGTGCCTCTTCATCAGACATATCTTCCCATCCTGTAACCATGGCCTTAATCGCAGAGAGTGGTTTTAACCCGGTGGTTGTCAGATATATATGTCCCACTACAAAACCCAGTAAAAGAAAGGCTCCAATAACATGTATCAGAACAACTACATTTAATGAGGAAACAGCAGAGCTATTCTTCAGTACACTGAAATACATATAAAACAGCCCACTCAGCACCATCAATGGAATAATAATTATTTTTAATCCAAAGTATGTCAATCGCTGCAACGGATTAAACTTATTATACACCGTTTTACGTGTCGGGTGAGGGACATGACGGAAGATCCCGGAGATATAATATTCAAATTGTGCTTTGATGAGTTTGCCAGACGGGATATATTGTCGCCATTCTCCGGTTACCATATTCCAGAAAAATGTAAAGATGATCAGCAGAATATAAGTCCAGGCCAGGTTATCATGCAGGATCACTGCCCGGTGATATCCAAAAAAAGTATAAGAGCCATGCACTTCAAAACCTGTCAAAGCAAGTAACAGTATCAGTAAAGCCTGGGTCCAGTGCCAGAACCGCTCATATTTTTTATAAATCAGTACCCTTTTCATTTCCTACAGATTAAATTTTCCTATTACTGATGATTCTTAAAAGACCATGAATAAATACACCCATCGTAACAAGCAGTATAAAAATCAGCCCGGAACGGTCAACAAGTGGTTTATGATCCCTGCCAGGCAAATAAAAGCCAGACATATTCTTCAACCGGCCATTGCTACTGTGACAGTCAATGCATTGCAATGCTTTATTGGCCGGGGATACCATGTGATTTATGGGCCAATAAGATCGGGTCTCTATAAAACCATAGGATCCGCTGTAGGGTAATCCCAAATATTTCATTCCTGCCGTGGCTGAAGCCTGCCAGTTAAAGTCAGCCCAGAAAGCACCGCTACCCTTCTTCCCTACTAATTTGGGCTGGATAAGTGTCCTATTTACCGTATCAAATATCTGCTTGCCCCGCATTATTTTTACAGGCCATATTTTTGATATATTCCGTGGATTTTCAGGATGTATATTATCCGCATAGGATCCATACAACGTATTTAAATTCAAGGGTACACTGTCAATTTTATCTTCAATCAAATGATGGTTAGCCGTCCCGTCAAACCAAACATACTCCGGTTGTATATGGGCAGCCCATACAGCGTCTCCATGTTTCGAATCATACTCGTGTAATTTATCCTTCGATTCTTTTGTTTTTTCTATAAACGGCCTCCCGTTCTTCAATTTACCTGCTGTTGACCAATCCCAATATATTTTTGTAGGATTTACTTTGGCATAAGTAGGAATATGACAGGTTTGACAGGCAACCAGCTCAAAATGGTCATTTAGTAATTTGCTCTTATGGGGTCTGTCCGTATGACATTGCACACAGGTAGCCCGATTTGAATTGGAAGAAGAGACCGTATATAACTGACCGCTCACCTGATGATTTTTTGTTTTGTGGCAATCGGTACAATCCATGTTCTTCCCTTCAGCATTCATATGCACATCTACATTCCTAGTACAATGATTTAGTGCTTTTTCCAGGTCACCATGTTTGACATTATTCCCGCCGCCCCCTGTAAAATGACAAGCTCCGCAATTATTTTTATGAGGATACCCTATGTGTTGTGCAACATAATTAAGGTTGGCCGAAGGAGCCGGGAAACCTGATCCCGTCATCTTTCCTGTCCCCGGTTTGGATTTTTTGTAAGTACCTGTATTGTCATGGCACACCAGACAGTCAATATTATTGGCGTTATGAAAATCAAAGTTTTTGTCTCCCCAGCCATATCCGGCATGGCACATCATACACAGTTTTTCATTACTGTTTACCCCGATACAAAAATTATTAATAATATTTTTCTTCCCCAGATCATATACTCCTCTCCCGGGAATGGTATCTTTTTTCAACCACCGCCAATGTTCTGTCTTCATTATTTCCGCTCCTCTTCCGTTATGACAACTCAGGCATGCTTCCGTTACCTCCGACGGACTTTTAAAAGGTTTTCGCAAAGCAGCAAACCGGGAATGATCCGTAACCGGGATTTTTTTTTCAACTTGTATATTGGATACTTTAAAATAATCAGGATCCTTGTCACTATTTACCGTCCATATCAGATAAAAGATAATGATCCAGGGAATCATCAGAATCAAAATTATCTCTCCAATCTTCTTCATAATAAAAATCGTTTTACTTAATCATCCAATAATAACCAAAAATAAGACTAATCTTTTCACAATATTATTTATCAAGCGTATTTAAAAACATATTTGACAAGAAATCTTATCAAAGTCAGGGTGTATCTGAATTTCTCATTAGGGAATGTTATCTTCTGCCGACTTCGTCTATCGTCTTTCATCTGTTGTAAGATATTATTCATTGTGGTATTCCCTCCCAAAAAAATTATAACTTTTTATAAAAATACATAATATATTTAAAATTATCAAGAAGGACGTATTAGAAGCATATCGCGCCATAGAAGCGTATCGCGATACGCTTCTATAAAGTTTTTATTACTTTGGCTCGTCAAAAACAACTTACAAACTAAGAACAGATGGAACAACAACAAGGATATCCTACTATTCATGTCCTCAAGAAATCAGGTGAAGCGGTTCTTTTTAATCCAGATCAGTTGCGACATTCCCTGGAACGTTCCGGCGCCGGAGAGAAGGACATTCGTTCTGTCCTAAAAAAGATCATGGTGGAATGTAAATTCCACAGTTCTCGGGACACAAAAAGCGATGTTAAAGTCCCGCTATATATCCATTCCCGTTTTGACGATATCCGTAAGGAACTATCCCGTCAGAATCCCGGGGGAAAGATGTCCTTTGAAGGATGGCTGGTTACCAATACCCGCTTTACCGAAGACGCCATCCGTTTTGGCCGATGTGCCGGGTTGCACCTTGTCAGCTGGGATTATCCGGAGCAATCTATCTTTTCCCTCGTCTTTTCCGGGATAACTTCCGCTGATATTTCCCCGAGAAGAAATACTTGTTTTTTCCAAGCTGTGTAGTATTGATCATAATTGACTTTCGCTTAGTCTTTCTTGTTCTGGAAGGAGATCCGCATCCAGGCAAAGACACAATCAAAAAAGTTACCAGCAGTATCCAAATCAGGTATTTCATCAAGATGCTTTTAAGAATATACGTAATATAATAAAAAATGTTTTATACTACCCTCGCAAGCAGCATCTGCCAACAACCTGTCAGAGATTGTCTATTTCACTTCACCTGTGATTATCAAATTTTTTTATTTTTACCTTCTTTTCCCGATTTAGCGATGGTATCTCTCATAGATGTATCGGCTTCAATATTTTTATAACGATAATAGTCCATAATGCCCAGGTTCCCCGATTTGAAGGCTCCGGCAATAGCCAGGGGTACCTGCACTTCAGCCTCAATCACTTTGGCCCGGGCTTCCTGCGCTTTGGCTTTCATCTCCTGTTCCAGGGCAACAGCCATAGCCCTGCGTTCTTCGGCCTTGGCTTGGGCAATATTTTTGTCCGCATTGGCCTGATCTATCTGTAAAACAGCCCCAATATTTTTTCCGATATCAATATCAGCAATATCAATAGAGAGTATCTCGAAAGCTGTCCCCGAATCAAGTCCTTTATCGAGAACTACCTTGGAGATACTATCAGGGTTTTCCAATACTGCTTTATGTGACTCTGCTGATCCTATGGAAGAAACGATCCCTTCTCCCACACGAGCCAGGACTGTTTCTTCTCCGGCACCTCCTACCAGTTGTTTGATGTTGGCACGAACAGTTACACGTGCTTTGGAAACCAATTGAATGCCATCCTTGGCCACTGCCGTAACGGGCGGGGTATCAATCACCTTCGGATTTACCGACATTTGTACTGCCTCAAACACATCCCGTCCTGCCAGGTCAATGGCTGTAGCCATTTTAAAAGGCAAGTCTATATTGGCTTTGGCTGCAGATACCAGGGCATGCACTACTTTAGGCACATGTCCTCCAGCCAGATAATGCGCTTCCAGTTCGTTCCGTGAAAGCTCAAGCCCGGCTTTCCACCCTTCTATCATAGCGCCGACAACAACTCCCGGAGGCACTTTCCTCCAACGCATAAAAATAAGTTGTAACAATGAAATACGTACCCCTGAGACCAGAGCCTGAAACCATAATCCCACCGGGACAAAATATAAAAATATCCAAAGCAGTATTAAAGCTCCCACAATTATTACGATATACAATCCGATTCCTTCCATACTATTTAGTTTATTGGTTTAACAATGATTTTATTTGATAATACTTTGATAATTCTCACCTTTGTTTTCTGATCGAGAAAACCACCCTGTGTCCGGGCAACATATACCTGACCTTTGACCATTACTTTACCCATGGGATTCATACGGCTGACCGTCAAGCCTTCCTCTCCGACATGGAGGACTTTCTCATTTTCCTCAATAACATTCACTTTCCCATCTATAGTAGTCTTTAGACTTAATCGTTTCCATGTCTTACTCTTCAGTGCCAGAATAATGGCAACTACAAATAACAGGAGGGTTCCCAACAGAATATAGTTTCCTGTTCTAACACCATGGTATCTATATCCCATAATTATTCCTCCGATTAATAAAATAGCCCCTCCAATACCTGCCACTGTGATTCCCGGAATAAGCAAAAACTCAACCAGGAATAAAAAAATCCCCAGGATAATTAATGCTATTATGACAGGTATTGACACTGATAAATGTTTTAATCAATAATAACTTTCAGTCCCCGTCCGATCAACGCACTTTTCTGTGCTTTTAATTTTCCCGAAGTTCCTTTACTAATCTCACATTTCCCTTTAAAATGTGTGATAAGGGCACATTGTTCGGCTTGTCCCGGAGAATGAGCGCAAATCTCAACGAGTGCATGAATCACATAATCAAAAGTATGAATATCGTCATTGATCAGCACCAATGCTTGTCTCCCTTTTTTTATATCCGAATCTCTTTCGTGAAATTTTATTTTTTCTTTTCCCATCAAACCGCAGATTTTCAGTTTCCAACTATTTCACTCAGGGGGACCCTGACTCCTTTTTTATAAGCCGTAACAAAACAACCACTGACTCCCCTTTCCGCCAGTTTGTTTCTAAGAGTTTTTGCTTTTCCAAAAGTAGTAAAATTTCCAATAGCATAGACAAATAGCCCCTGATTATTTTGAGAACGGATTATTGCATAACCCCCTTCAGACATTTGTTCAAGCTCTTTCAACTTTTTATCTGACAGGGGCTCCCGGAAAACACCGAGTTGCACCCTGAATACAGGATTCCTTCTGCCGGCAGGAGATATCTTCTCCCCGGGTTCTACCATGGCATTCGCTTTGTTTTCTACAGAAGAGATATTAATAAAAGGCTTTTTGTCTTCCAACCACCGTACCCTGCTAATAGAAGTTTTCCCTCCATTATAATAACCTACGATGATCGCATCTTTAAAACCTTTTTCCCGTAAGGACAGCAATGCTTTGGAAGCTTCTCCATAAGTCCGGAACAACCCTGCATAAAAGCGTATCAGCTTTTTCTCAGGAATATTTTCCTGCATCATCGGATACATCCCTTTAAAGAAAGTAATATCGGGAGGTTTTCTAAAAACGCCTACCTGAATTCTGTAATTTACCCCTCGTGGCATAACATTCTTTCGGGGAATATCCCCCACCAAATGATATACCGGAGCAGTATTCATCTCAAATCCAAAAGTATATTTCCCCAGTATTTCATTCCGCGATGTTTTTTTTTCTTCAGATTCTTTCGTAATCTTTATGCTATCTACTCTTTTACTATTTTCTGTCTTGCCGACAGACGAAATATTTTTTAGATTTTGCCTGTACAATTTCTCTTTTTCCTCCGGAGAAATCCCGGGATTATTAGTCGTTATCACCTGATACACAGGTAATACTGAGGAATGTGCTACATCTGTCTCTGCCGTAGCAGGAACCACTCCGGCAAAGGCGGCGATGGCCTTCCGCTGATTATCCAGTGCAGACAGCTCATAAGCATTGGCTTCCATCAATTTACCATATTTATTACTGTAATTAATAAACTTTGCGGCTTCACTACGCAATGCCAATGCTTTCCGGTAACTCTTCCCTGCTTCCCTGTAAAAAGAACGTCCCTGATACTTCCTCACAGAATCCATGGAAGGAAGATTTTCAAAAGACGTAATATATTTTTTATTTACGGCATACTCTCCGTCATTGGCTTTTTGAAAATAATCTAAAGCGGACAACCGCTTCGACTTCATTTCTTCCTTCAGGTTATCAATTTTCCGCTGTGCTCTCCTCCGGGCACCTTTGCCGGTAGAAGCACTGATAACCATTTGCTGATGTCCGATATTTCTCTTATCCTTCCAGGCTTCTTTCATAAATTGGTTCCCTTTCTTATTCAAAGAACGATCATCTTCCAGTAATATCCTGTCTTCAGGACTAAAAATCTTCCTGAAATCAGGAAGCTCATAAAAATCATCCCCTGTCAGTTCAAGAAAAGGAGAGATTTTCTTTCCCGGGAGTTGGCCATTGGGAGGAAGAATTTTTGTTTCTTCTTTTCCTGTCATTATGTTTTCTCTCGTAGTAACCGGTTTAATATTTCCCGTTTCTTCATAATTTCTTGCCAGAGCAAAGTATTTTTCAGCTTCCTCTTGATAAGAAACAGCCTGTCTGTTGAGTGCAGCAATATCTTTTCGCAAGTGTATTCTGTCATTATCTTCTGCGGATTTCAGCTCCCTATCATATTGTAAAACCAGTATCCTGACCGAATCTGCTTTATGCTGATAACCGAGTGCACGATCCGTTACTACCTGGTAGGGATCCGGCTTTCCTGCAGTAGAAATAACCCCAAACTTCTGTTTTTCCCCGGGGTTATTCATATACATATAGCATTGTGTAATCCATTTATCCGCATGATAAGCCTTCTCTTCTCCCTGGTTTGTCTGATCCCGGAAACGGGTGAAATAATGAATGGCTTCTTCATACCTGTTTGCCTGATAACAAGCTTTCCCCAGATAAAACAGTACATTTCCGGGGACTTCTTTTTTTAACGAAGCTAATTTCAAACGATAAACAGCTTGTTCAGGTTCCTGATTCAATGCCGTCAGGCAGACCCCTGCATAATAATTATACCGGGGATCTTTGGGAAAGGAGCCAAGCAATTGCCGGTAACCCTCTAACGCTTTCAGATAATTCCCTTTTTCAAAATTGGCATAAGACTCTGTTTCTATGGACAATGGACCGTTTTCCTGTGCATTAAGAGAAGAAACCGGAAACAACCATAATGTTAAAAACATCATAAAAAAAACTGAACTTCCTGTTTTTTTTATGATCCCGTTAAAAATTAATATTTTCATCTTCATGCGTTAAATAATTCCAGAAACCCTTATTTTTCATACGCCATCCGGTGTGTTCATAATCTTCTGAAAAGTTCAATGGTTTTTTGCCGGAAAATTCATGTAAACTTCGTAATTTTACCTGAAATCTCAAAGAAAACATTTATTATGACAAATCTAAAACCGGGAGATAAGGCCCCTTTTTTTGAAGGGACTGACCAGCAGGGACATCACATAAAACTTTCCGACTTTAAAGGAAAGAAACTGATCTTATATTTTTATCCCAAAGACAACACACCGGGATGTACGGCAGAAGCCTGTAATTTACGAGACCACTATAAAGAGTTATTGGACAATGGATTTTCCATTGTCGGGGTCAGCCCCGACAGTGAAAAATCTCATCAGAATTTTGCAAAAAAATATAACCCGTGTTTTCATCAAGGTAAATACAAAAGATCATGCAACCCAAATACTGGAAGCTATAGAAAAAAACGTCAAATAGTTAATTTTAATACTGTGTAATTTTTTTCTCCTATTTTTTTCGTGATTACAGGAAAAACAGGCACATAAACAAACACAAAGGATCATAAGATGAATAAAGAAAAAAAAGAGCCCAACATCAGCAAAGAAAAACTAAAAGCCCTGCAACTAACACTGGATAAGATAGAAAAAGGTTTTGGTAAAGGTACTATTATGAAACTTGGAGATCATGCCATCGTTGATATTCCATCCATTTCCTCCGGCTCCATTGCCCTGGATATGGCTATGGGAATCGGAGGATACCCGCGTGGACGGGTGGTAGAAATATTCGGACCGGAATCTTCCGGAAAAACGACCCTGGCTCTTCATGCCATTGCCAGTGCACAAAAGAATGGAGGGATTGCGGCCTTTATCGATGCCGAACATGCTTTCGACCGCTACTACGCAGAAAAACTGGGGATAGATATCGAAAACCTGCTCATCTCACAACCGGATAACGGAGAACAGGCCCTGGAGATTACAGACCATCTGATCCGCTCCGGAGCCATAGATATTGTAGTTATTGACTCGGTAGCAGCCCTTACCCCACGTGCCGAAATTGAGGGAGAAATGGGAGATTCCAGCATGGGTCTTCAGGCACGTTTGATGTCTCAGGCCTTGCGTAAACTTACTGCCAACATCAATAAAACAAATACCTGTTGCATGTTTATCAACCAGTTGCGTGAAAAAATCGGCGTTATGTTTGGAAACCCGGAAACAACTACAGGCGGTAACGCATTAAAATTCTATGCTTCTATCAGGATAGATATTCGCCGCATAGGCCAAATCAAAGAAGGGGAAAACATCATCGGAAACCGTACCCGTGTGAAAGTAGTGAAAAACAAAGTAGCTCCCCCATTCCGTAAGGCTGAATTTGATATTATGTATGGGGAAGGTATCTCCCTGACCGGGGAGATTATAGACCTGGGCGTGGAGAAAGGAATTATCCAGAAAAGTGGTTCCTGGTTCAGCTATGGGGATACCCGCCTGGGACAAGGACGTGAGACCGTACGCAAACTCCTGGCCGATAACCCTGAGTTGCTGGACGAATTGAAAACCAAGATCATCGCATCCTTCCAGGAAAAAGAGAATAAATAACTTATAAGCCCAGGAAGTCAAGAATAATCTGCAATTTTTTATCTACGGGCAGGGTTCCTTTGATCCAGTTGATCCCGATACCGCGACGTTCCATACCACGAAACCAGGTCATTTGCCGTTTGGCAAACCGGTGGATAGCAATTTCCAGTTTCTGAACCATCGCATCATAGTTAAGCTGTCCGATAAGATAAAGGGTTATATATTTGTATTCCAGTCCATAATAGATTAGTTTTTCCGGTGCCACCCCCCGGTCAATCAACATCTCCACCTCTTCTAACATCCCTTCCTCAAGGCGTTTGTGCAACCGGCAACTAATATTTTTCCGGCGGGTATCACGGTCAACATGTATCCCAAAAACGATGGGTTTTACCTCCGGAACAAAATCATCCGCATCAGGATGCGTTGCATAATAATGTTCAATCTCCAGTGCCCGAACCAATCTTTTCCTGGTATCAGTATCGGTGGTATTATGGAGTTTCTTACAGGAGGCAAGTATCCGGGTCAGTTCCTGCATGGATTTTCCTTCCAGTTCGGCCCTGTAAACGGGATTAACCGGCACACGGATTAGTCTGTATCCGCGTAAAACGGCTTCAATGTACAAGCCTGTACCTCCCACAAGTACAGGGATAAGCCCGCGATCCCTGATTCCGGTGAACGCCTGGAAAAAATCTTTTTGATATTCATACACATTATACTCATATCCCGGCTCGCAAATATCAATCAGATGATACGGTATTTGCTTCCCATTCACTATAAAATCTTCCATATCCTTTCCACTACCAATATCCATTCCCCGGTAAACCTGCCTGGAATCCCCGCTGATCACCTCCCCTCCGATACGATGTGCCAAAAGCGCCCCGAGTCGTGTTTTCCCCGTAGCTGTCGGACCGGTAATCACAAGAAGGTTAAAAGCTTTATGCAACATGATAGCCTTTGAAAAAAAAGATACTATACCTGCTCTTTGTCATCTTTCTTACTTTCTTTTTCTTCATCCCAAAGATCCTGAGAAGGGACTTCTTTCATCTTTCTGTTTTTATGCAAAGCGTTAATGATCCATACCAACCCCATAACCAATACCCCCGACAAAAAAGAAAACAATATCAGTAAACCGGTATAACTTTTAATATTCCAGGATAAAAAGCGGATGGTAATTATTTCACTGTTCTCTGAAATAAAGACCGCTACGACAATCACTGCCAGTACAATAACAATTATATTAACAATTTTTTTCATGTGTGTGTGTTTTTTGTTTTACCACTAACAGAATAAAATATTAAGCTGGTTTCAATATTGCAAATATATACAACATTTTATCATAAACATTACTCCTCAGGGTCATATTGTATTCATGTATATTTGTTACTTTTGCTTGCCATGTTCAACAAGCGGATTGAAATACGAAATAAGAAAGCATCCTGGCTGTATGAATTCATAGAAAAATTCATAGCAGGGATTCAGCTTACCGGTACGGAGATTAAATCCATACGTATGGGTAAAGTTAGTCTGACGGATGCCTATGGCTATTTCCGTGATCATGAGCTATGGGTAAAGAACATGCACATTGCCGAATATGAATACGGGACTTACACCAACCACGATCCCATTCGGGACAGAAAACTTCTACTCAGGCGACAGGAGTTAAAACGGCTGGAGAAGAAAGTCAATGAACGCGGCTATACGATCGTAGTCATCCGGCTTTTTATCAATGAAAGGGGACTGGCAAAAGTTGAGATTGCACTGGCCCGGGGCAAAAAAGAATATGACCGGCGGGAAGATATCAAACGACGCGATGCCAAACGCGACATGGACAGGATGAGGAAAGTGTAATATCATAAGATTGATACCGGAGACCCGGGTTTTATATTATTCAGGCTATTGATCACAACCGGATCATATACACCGCCAGGAAGCCTTCCCTTCTGTTTTTAAACGGGTAGAGGGATAGCTTTTCCCGCCAAAATCTTCCTTACTATAAGTAATACCAAAAAATAAAAATAATAACAGAAAACCCCCGTGATAAAAAGCAGTGTACTTTGAGAATGTTTCCATAACCATATGATTAAAATTTACAAAAAAGATAATTCATCTGCCAGCATGTAACGTCATAAATTTACAAAAAAAAGAGAGGGGCAATTTTCCCCTCTCTTTCCGTATCAAATAAAGAATATTTTAAAATCCCGGATTCTGTTGCAGCACATCCTTTCCCTCAATGTCTATCTGATTTTGAGGTATTGGCCAGTATTCATTTGTCCCTTTCGTGAAATGAGCCCCCTGCATGAATGACCTGAACTTAGAATCCTGGGCGATATAGGCATTCAGTACCTGGTCGGCAATGCCCCAGCGTACGAGGTCAAAGAAACGATGACCTTCGGTTCCATACTCCAGACGTTCTTCCATTCTGACAGCTTTCCGGGCAAAGTCCTGATTGGGGAAAGAAGAATAGGGTTTCACCAGGTAATTGGCAGCCGGTTCATCCCAATGTACGTCAGCAGTAACCCCCGGAGGAAGCTTATAAGTATAGCAACGCCCCATGACCACCTCATGAGAAGCCCGTTCCCTGATCTGGTTAACCAGAGTGAGGGCGGTAGGCAGATCATTTTCTTCCACTGCCACTTCAGCTCTCCACAGCATAATGTGAGCCAGACGATAAGCACGATAGTTGTTGGCATTCACGCCGGTGGCCCATCCTGTTGTTGTGGATAAGGTATTCTTTTCGCTCTTATAGAACATATTCTTAATAGGCAGATAAGGGCCGCCATTGGGCTGATCCCTGATCCAGTCTTTCCCACGATCGATGCCCCAGTCGAGATAAGGGATGCCACGGCGTCCTACCGACCAGTCGAGACGCGGGTCAACAAGATGTGATGCCGGGACAAAACTGTCGGCAGAGGCAATGCCCATATCATTTACCAGGTTCGTATCATTATAGGTATCAAGCAGAGGTAAGCCGCTGTGATCGACTTTGAAAGCATTCACAAAATCCTGTGAAGCCTGATGAAAACCACAGCAGGTGCCAATGTCAGCCCCATGAGGAAAGTTCAGACAATCACCATAACCTCCATTAAAAGAGTCGGATGTTCCATCATTGACAGCATACTGTATTTCAAAGATCGACTCTTCGTTGTTATTGGTAGCGATCTTATAATTGTCATGATAAGAATAAGCAAGGTGATATTTCCCGCTATTCAGGATATCATCCAATAACGGTTTGGCTTCGCCGTATTTATGCTGGAAAAGTTTGATTCTGGCCATCACCGCTTCGGCAGCATATTTGGTAGGCCGTCCGACATCCTGTTGTGTTTCGGGCAGATGGTCAATGGCAAACTTCATATCATTCTCGATCAGCGGCCAGGCATCCACCGTATTGGAAACTGTTCCGGGATCTTCCACATCTTCCGTAATATAAGGAATGTTGTTAAATACCCGTTTCAGCTCGAAATGAAACCAGGCCCTGAGGAACAGAGCTTCCGCTTTAAACTCATCAGCTTCCGCCTGCGAGATGTTGTTTTCTTTAACGGTTTTATTTAAAACCGTTAAACAGTCATTCACACGGGAGACCCCGTCATAATCGGCCGTCCATTTGTCAGACACATAACCATTGGTAGGAAGGGCTTCGTAACGTTCGACAGGGTTGATGGTAATCTGATCACCGTAAGAACTTCCTTTATAGGCATCATCAGAAGCTACCGAGCCCCACACCCAATTGGTAACAGACCCGGACCAGGCATAGGATCCACCCCATCCGCCGGCACCGGCACCGTCAATCATAGCATAAGCGCCCGTAAGAAGCGCATTTACACCTTTTGCATTGTGGAATACATCTTCTGAAGCCACCCCCAGGGGTTTGGTTTCCAGAAAATTTTGTGAACATGAATAAGCCAGGGCTAAAATAACAGCCGTAGCAATAAATATTCCTTTTTTCATAATTTATTCATTTTTAAGATAAAAATACACTCCTGTTAAAAATTCATTTTCAATCCTATCAGGAACTGCTTTGGCGTAGGCCATGCTCCGGCATCAATACCCATATTACTACCATAGTTTCTGACTTCAGGATCAAGGCCGCTATACTTGGTAAGCGTGAATACATTGGTTCCCTGTAAATATATCTGTAAGGTACTGAGACTCAACCTATTCAATACAGATTTAGGCAGGGAATAACTTAGCTGGAGACTCTTCAGACGAAGGTAAGAAGCATCTTCGATAAAAGCAGTAGATGGTTCCTGGTCTCCCTGGTCGTTCCTTTGTGCTTTCGGAAGAATAGCATCTGCATTATTTGCAAGATAAGGACTGCCCCAGGATTTATACAAACGGTCTTTGCTCCGGTTACCCTGGAACTGGTTGAAATCAATCCACCGTTTGACATAATTAACCATTTTGTTTCCATAGCTGGTATAGAAAAAGGCTGAAATGCCAAATCCCTTATAGCCCAGGTCAACATTCAACCCCCCGGTAAACTTAGGATGCGGGCTGCCAATATAAGTCCGGTCGTTGTTATCAATCACGCCATCGCCATTTACGTCACGGAACTTATAGTGGCCGGGTTCATTATACGTACCCCCAACGCCAAAAGCAGGAGCATACGCATCGGCTTCGGCCTGTGTCTGGAAAATGCCGTCAACAATATATCCGTAAAACTCAGGGAAAGCGGTACCTACTTCAGCTTTTGTGTATGTTTGCTGACGATAACCACTGCCCCAGATCACCTCTCCTGCATTATCCGACAATTTCAGGATTTCATTTTTATAATGAGAAATATTGGCAGATACATTATAGGTAAAGTCTCCTCCGGAAGCTTTTCCGTTATAGCTCATCACCAGGTCAAAACCGACATTTTTCATATCCCCGATGTTGATACTGGGCCTGGTTGCCTGACCCCAGACGTTAGGCATCGTCACAGGATACAGCATATCCGTTGTTTTTCTTTTCCAGTAATCAAAATTAATAGTCAGGTTACCGAACAAGGTGGCATCAAAACCACCATCTGTCGTTGTAGTGGCCTCCCATTTAGCATCCGGGTTCCCAATTGAATTAGAGTCAAAACCGGCATTCGTGGAGGTATTGCTCCCTGTCAAAGAATAATAGGAATTTACATTATTAGAACGGAACGTTGTAAATCCGTTGTAACTTCCGATCTGATCATTCCCTGACTGACCCCAGCCTACACGCAGCTTCAAGTAATTCAGCCAGTTTTGTGTCCCTGTCATAAAGCTTTCTTTGGAGATTCTCCATCCTGCAGAAAAAGCGGGAAAAGTCCCATAGCGATGGTTCGCACCAAATCGTGAAGAACCATCCCTGCGAACCGTTGCCTGTAACATATATTTCCCCATCAGGTCGTAGTCTAAACGACCAAATATGGAGAAAGTTCTCCAATCTGAACCCAGTCCGCTATTCGACTGATCCGATTCTCCTGAATTCAGAAACATATAATCAGGATCGGTAGAGAAGTAAGTCGTTCTGCCGGCATTAAACCAACGATAAGAATTACTAACCGCTTCTGTTCCGACAAGTAAATTTACCGTATGTTTTTCTGCAAACACCTTATTATAATTCAGGGTATTTGCCCAGTTCCACTGAATGGTATAATTAGTCCCCAGATTCAGTTTATCGGTTGGTTTGGCTTCTGAAAACTCAGGATCCTTAATAAATATATCCTTCCAGTTTCCTGTTCTATAATCAAACCCAAACAAAGATTTAAAATTCAACCCTTTCATTAAGGTAATTTGTGAATAAGCATTTCCAATGGCACGCAGGTCTTTTCCAAAATCATTCTTATCCCGGGTAAGTATTGCCACAGGATTTCTTCCGTTTCCCGTTGTTGGTGCCTTGGTACCTGCAAAATTCCCCATGATGTCATACACGGGAATAATAGGTTGCATACGGTACCCCTGAGAGATCACCGTCCCTTCGCCGTTATCACTCCGGTTGCCATATCCGTCGGTATAAGCCAGGCCCAGGGATTGTCCCACTTTAAACCATTTATTGATCTGTGTATCCGTATTTCCCCGGATCGAATAACGTTTAAAGCCTGTATATAAAAGGATCCCCTGCTGACCCATATATCCTGCAGAAAAAGCATAATTGGTTGTATTTGTACCTCCCGATACACTAAGGTTATACTCATTTATCGGAGCTACCTGTTCCATTTCTTTATACCAGTCGGTTCCCTGCTTATTTGCTTTCATGATCAGATACAAATGATCCATATTGTAACTATACAGGTCAGGATCTACTGAGGGATCACCTTCATGGGCACCGCCAGGAAGGATATAATCCGGAATTACCGGTGCCGACCCAAAGCCGTATAACTGATTTCCCGGGACGATTCCATCATTTTTAGCTTCCAGCCACAGTAATTCTCCGTATTCTTTTGTATTCAGCAGGTTATACTTATTAGCAGCCCAGCTCACACCGCCACGGGCGGCAAAAGAGACTTGGGGCTTTCCGGGAGCGCCCCGTTTGGTAGTGATGATAATCACCCCATTGGCACCGCGGGCTCCGTAGATAGCCTGCGAAGAAGCATCTTTCAACACCGTAATGCTCTCGATATCATTGGGATTAATCTGGGAAAGGCCTCCGGTCGTAGGAACACCGTCAATAACATACAACGGATTGTTGTTATTGATAGTCCCCAAACCACGAACCAATACGGAAGCATCTCCGCCCGGTACATGTGAATCCAGAACCGTTACGCCGGAAACACGACCCTGCATCTTCTGGGCAGCATTACTTACCGGCATCTGGGCAAGTTGTGCTGATTTTACGGTAGATACAGCGCCGGTTAATGCTTCTTTCATCTGCGTGGAATAACCGGTAACCACCACCTCATCCAAACCCAGTATGTCTATATTCATCTGAACATCAATAGTTGTCTGGTTACCGATATCCACATTTTGCGTAACCATACCAACAAAAGAAAATTCGAGTGTTTTAGCATCTGAGGGTACACTAAGGGTATATTTCCCATTCATATCGGTAACAGTACCGATGGTCGTACCCTTTACCAGAACACTGACGCCAGGCAACGTTGAGCCATCCTCAGCATTCGTGACGGTACCTGTTATTGTCTTGACCTGGCTAAAAGCTTGTGTGGAAAAAGCAACCAGAAAAAACAGTAGCAGACTCATCAAAGGTAAACTTCTCTGATTTTTTTTCATAAAATTAAGGTTTTAGAAATTAATAATTAATAATTAAGGTTGATATATATAATGAAACTATGAGATAAAATTAAATCCTATCACAAGAACCCCCTCCTTTTATAGTTTATAATAGTCACGTTCCCTAAAATAAATCCCTCTAAATTAATAAAAAATATTATACCTGTTATCTTTTTGGTGGGGGATTTTCACTTTTCCCCTGATGCCTGATGATTAAGAAGATCAACAAATAAAGAACCATGGCAATATGAAAGTGAATAATACAGAGCAGGATCGATCTTACGTCTTATCCGGATTTT
>CAYLJE010000045.1:0-17699 GCA_964383915.1 uncultured Rikenellaceae bacterium | reverse complement strand
TTTAACCCTGTATTTGAGGTATCTGAACAGACAGTTTTATATGTCCAATGGCCTGTTAATGTGGGAGCAAAACGTACTTTCCAAATATAACCTCCATCCCAAAAAGCAGGCACTTTAATCTCTGTACCATTCTCATGGGTAAAGACAACTTCTAAGTCCACATCATAAAAAGGATGTGCATAATCAACACTACTCGTGAAAGTGTATTCGGTGGCAAGCCATATTTCTTTTGTTTCTCCATTATACACCGGAGTATTGGACTTATTTTTAGTAAAACCGCTATACACAAATACAGTTACAAGAGTGAGTAAATAGCTAAAAATCCTTTTTCTTAACATCGTATTAATCATCATACAAGTTAATTTTTGTCAGGTTTCAAAACAAAACATATTTTCAATAATATCATATTACTTTATTGCCTTTTGGACAAAAGTATCTGTTTTCTCAGCCTGTAGTAATAAAAAATATTTATTCCCGGGAATTTAAGAATGCAGTCGATTTTTCTCATCTGATTAACATCTACTAATGATTATTTCATGTTACCTAAAAGGATCCGGACAATCCGTACAAATTATTATTCCCGGTAAATTACCGGGAATAATAATCTATCTCGTCTTATTTATTAACGATTTGCCAGTTGCTTCCTTTTATCTGGAAATAACAATCTTTCTTACATTTCTTTTCCGGTTATTTTCTATACTCAGAAAATATATTCCATTACTCAGACTGCTGACATCTACGGATAATCTTTCTCCCTTCGCAATGGTTTTGAAGATTGATTTTCCGGTTATTGAGTAAATCTCAATCTCAGATTTGTACGGTACGTTCTCAAGGAAAATCTTACTGCTGGCCGGATTTGGATAAACAATGACATTGTCGCCGGAACCAGGCATGTCATTTATCCCGGTAACATAGGAATTGTATAATGCCTGTATGCTATCGGCAGACAAAGTTCCGGTATAAAACCGTATATCATCCATCAGGCCTTTGAAAATCGGCATTCCTTCCCGACCGCCAATTACCAGGGGATTTCCGTTTTCAACCGTTTTCCCCCATATCGGATACGGATTCTCCATGGTTAATTGTCCGTTCAGATAGATATAGGTTTTTGCTCCGTTATAGACCCACGTTGCAAAATACCATTCTCCGGCATGCATATAGGTTGTATCATACAGGAAAGAACCGGCGCCACTCCACCAGGGAACATTTTCTGTGGCTATACCAAAACCAAGAACAACACTATCCTGTCCATATGTTGCGGCAAACATAAAGTATTCACATTCTTCCTGCAGGAGGGTATAAAAATAACTATCCGCTTGTCCCGGGGCTTCACTCATTTTCAGCCACATCGAGATACTGAACGACGGCATGGAGAGGGCGGCTGTCGGCTCACCGCAATTTATTGTCAAAGTTCCATCATTTGACAGGGATTTATCCCCCTGTTTTGCATCGGTATTATAAACCGGGGTCTCATTCGATGTCCCGTCAAATTCCCCCGAATCATCCACAACATTATCTACATTACCCTCAAAGGGCCATTCAGCAACCAGTACAGGTGCCTGAGCAGGTTGTGTTGTCGCAGATACCGCATTACTTGAATCCGATTCATTTCCTGATGCATCGATCGCCGTGACAGTAAAATTATACGTTGTACCGGGCAGTAAACCGTATATTTCTGTCAATGTACCGACCGTTACAGAATCCACCTGTACACCATCCCGATAAACCAGGTAAGCAACCACACCGACATTATCGGTCGAAGCATCCCACATCAAACCTGCACTGGCCAGCGTTGTAAATGCGACCGTGAGGTTAGCAGGAGTTGTCGGAGCTTCTGTATCTGCAGTTCCTCCGGTAGTAACAGTAACCACGTTACTTGTATCTGATAAGTTTCCGCTGAGATCAGCAGCAATAACTGCAAATTCATACCGGGTGGCAGGAAACAACCCGGTTATTGTGACAGATGTATCATTGGCAACAGTATCAACCAGCACATTGTTTTGCAAAACATAATAAGCAGCAACACCAATATTATCAGTTGAAGGATCCCATGCAAGGTCAACACTTGATTCAGTAATATTTGATGCAACAAGATTTGAAGGAGGTGTAGGAGCTTCAAGATCCTTAGGATACAGATTGTATAAATAAGCAATTGCATCAGCGCTCAAGGCAGTGTCGTAAAACCGTATATCATCCATATTGGCTCTCAAATTTCCAGCCCCACCGCCAATCATTAAACCGTTAGCATCATCTACAACTTTTCCGGTGATTGAGCCGGCGGCATTCTCAACGACATGTTCTCCTCCATTGATATTTAGGCCAAGCTGGCTGCCATTATAATAGAAAGTTGCAAACACCCACTTTTCTTTTGGCAAAGCTGTAGTATCATCCAATGTCACACTATACCATCCATTATTTTCTGTGGCCACGATAAAGGATAATTTGCTATTAAGTAGAATCACTCTGAATTTGCCATCCTTTTCAAACACCGATTCCTGCGCGTGGTCTGAATTATCCAACTTTATCCATAAAGAAATAGTAAAGTCATCCAGGTTCTTAACTGATGCCGGATCCAGGCAGTTGAGATTATAGTTTCCGTCAAATGTAATAGCATAGTTTCCTTCCTTCAGGCTTAAGCTATCATAAGGAATGGCATAGCCATCGGGCTGTACATTCCCATTGGCCAGGCCGGATTCGTCGAGCGTATTTTTCTCAAACCGCCACCGGTCAACCGGGTTATCTACCCCGTACGGATCATATAATTTATGGATCGAATCTGCACTCAGAGCCACATTATAAAACCGTATATCATCCATATTGGCTCTCAAATTTCCAGCCCCACCGCCAATCATTAAACCGTTAGCATCATCTACAACTTTTCCGGTGATTGAGCCGGCGGCATTCTCAACGACACGTTCACCTCCATTGATATTTATGCCAAGTTTGCTGCCATCATAATAAAAAGTCGCATATACCCACTTCTCTTTTGGCAAAGCTGTAGTATCATCCAGTACCACACTATACCATCCATTATTTTCTGTGGCCACAATAAAGGATAATTTGCTATTGAGCAGGATCACCCTGAATTTGCCATCTTTCTCAAAAACAGATTCCTGCGCGTGGTCTGAATTATCCAGTCTAATCCAAAAAGCTATGGTAAAGGCATCCAGGTTCTTAACTGATGCCGGATCCAGGCAATTATAACTATAATTCCCATCAAACACTGCCGAATATTTTCCTTCCCTTACATCCACGCTATCGTAAAGCGCAGTGTAGGTATCCGGCTGAATATTTCCATGAGCCGTCCCGACCGAATCAAGCGCATTTTTCTCAAACCTCCATTCTGCAACAGGGGTTTGTGCATGAGCTGCCACCAGCAAGCTCATGAACATCAAAACAAGTAGATTTTTTTTCATAATCGTAAAATTTAAGTTAATAATTAACAATAGAATATTCATATTTCTTTAAACTATGCGTTAATAGCCAGGATTTTCCACAAGGTTTGGGTTCATGCCTGTCCGTCTCAGGGTAACCGGGAGATAATAATTTCGCTCATAGAATGCAGGGGGTGTAACTACTCCATCAGTATTATCAATCACCATTAATTTGTATTTACGCGTAGTAAAATCCAAAACATAACATAAAGCTGAACGGTTTTTGGAAAGGACTGTAACCGCTGTTCTCCATCTACGCAAATCCCAATAACGATGCCCTTCAAAGGCAAGCTCTATTTTTCTTTCATGACGGATTTTATCGCGATCAATAGATGATAGAGGCGCAATCCCTGCCCTGTCTCTAATTTGGTTAACAGCATCTAATGCATCACTTGGTTTCCCTAATTCAAAAGCAGCTTCGGCATAATTCAACAATACTTCACCATAACGAAATACCTGCCAGTCTGTTGAAGAGGTAGCCCAGTCGCCATTGGACCCGATCAGATTTCCATGGCTTTCATCAAGATATTTCATCACACCAAAACCCGTTATGCTTCTGCGGAAAGCACTATGGCCCTGAGCGAGTACACCGAAGAAGGATCCCTGGTCCACAATTGTTCCGTCGGGTTTGCGAATACCTAAATGAAAATCGACTTTGTCTCCCTGCCAAGGAGTATCCTGGGTATAAATGGTAGCATAAAACCTGGGATCCTTATTGGCCCATAATTCATCTACAGACCAAAGTCCCTGCTGAATGGCATTACGGTCAAGCGTTCCGGGAGTCCCGTCAACATGCTCAAATTCTTCAGCCATTTCCAGGTAAGGTCCGTCATGGTTTCCTCCTCCCCATCCGTTTGGAGGAGGACATTGCCAGAAATCATAACCCCAGCCATTTCCGCCATTGCCCATACCATTATTTTCGTCGTGTTTCTTTGCAAAAATCACTTCAGGATTATTTTTCTCCAGAAAAAGATTTTTGAAGTTTTTCACTTTATCATCAGGATATGCATTATACAAGGCATAATTTCCGGATGCAATGATCTCTTTTGCCGCATCATAGGATTTCTGATAATAATTATTGGCTTCCGAGGAGTTTATTCCTACCACTCCGTCTAATTGCACGGTTCCATATTGTGCAATACTTCCGGCATACAATGCAGCCCTGCATTTCAGTGCCAGGGCAGCATACCTGGTTGGCCGCCCCACGTCATCAGAAACTTCCGGCAGGTCATTGGCGATTGTGTCACATTCAGATATTATAAAATCGTAAACTTCCTGTTCTTTATTGCGTTTGGGGAACAGGTCTTCTTCTGGCATATCCGGAGTCTGAGGTACAGTGATGAGCGGTACTCCGCCGTAACGTTTTACCATTTCAAAGTAGTTGTAAGCTCGCAGCCATCTGGCTTCAGCCAGATATTGTTTTTTTATATCATCCTCAAAAGAAGTTGATGGCATCTTTTGTATCAAGACATTCAGTTTCCGGATCACACTGTAAGCATGATCCCACCATTCCAGTAACCCTCCGTCAATTTTCAGAAGGCCCAGTTTGTACCAGTAACCCTCATTGGGCTCACCATGCCAGACACTTTTCGACTCATCGCTTACATTGTTTATGAACAGCGGGGCACCCGCGGCATCACCATGCCAGAGATTCGTCCACGAATTATCTACATTGACATTTTCAAAAACATAAGTTGTAGCGTAGCATTCTGCAAGGTAAGCTTCTGTGAGGTTCACGTTGTTCCAGACATCCTCATCAGAAATAATATCCAAGGGTTTTTTATCCAGTATCTCTTTTGTACAGGACGAAACTACCGGGATTAATATGATCAGGAAAAGATATTTTATTTTTTTCATGATTAATTTTTTTAAATAAATTGCTAGAAAGACATGTCAATTCCAAACGAAAGGGTCCGCTGTTGCGGATAATAATATCCTGCCCTGCCCGAAGGAGATTCAGGATCAATATGATATTTTCTGAGTTTATCAAAAGTCAGCAGATTTACTCCTGCGAAATAGATTCTCATCTTACCAATATTGGCTCTCTCCAACCAGTGCTTGGGAAGATTATAACCTATAGATATATTTTTTAACCTGACGTAACCCGCTTTTTTATAATAAAAATCCGATACCAGACCATTTGTAGCTGCGCCTCCTAAACGAGGGACAGAACCATTGGGATCATTGTTTTCTTTCGTCCATCTTAAATCATAAAAAATCTTCGGATAGACGTTCCCATGTAGTAACGAAATATAATTATAATATCCAAATGCACCCTGGAACAAGGTATATAAGTCAAAATTTTTGTAGCTTAGACTAATATTGAGACCCGCCATCCAGTGCGGGACTACTCCTTTACCGATCTCCACCTGGTCTTTCCAGTCCAGGACCCCATCTTTATTTACATCTATATAACGGATATCGCCCGGCCGCAAACTTGTGTTTCCCTGTTGATCCTCATCAAAGTTTAAAGCATCTATCTCTTCCTGGCTGGTAAAAAGTCCATCAGAAAGATAACCATATTGCCGGTCTGTCCACCTTCCTGAATTTCTGTAAATTCTTTTCTGATCCGGATCGTCATATTCAGGTTCCTCATAATGCATCCACCTGGCTCTTGACCAGGAAAGTTGACCATTGATGTCATAAGTTAGTCCATGGGTATTTCCGGAAGTTCCCAACTGAAATTCAAACCCTCTGTTATTCAAACTGTTGATATTTTCCGGAGGGAGGCTTGCACCGAACGAAGAGGGCAGTGAAGTAATCCTCGTGGCCGGAATGCCTTCACGGATACGATAAAACACATCTCCCGATCCGTAAATTTGTTTTTTGAAGAATGAGAAATCCAGGCCTGCATTGTAAACAGAAATATTTTCCCATGTAAGGTCGGGATTGGCCAGCCCTGTCGAAGCAAGTCCCTGCAGCACCTGATTATTCAGGATATATAAATGAGCCAGTTTATACCCGCTGAGGTACTGGAAATTACCCACCCCGTCGTTACCGGATTGTCCGTAACTGAGTCTCAGCTTCAGATTATCGAGATTTTCCATTGTTTGCATAAAACTTTCTTCTGATAATCTCCAGCCTGCCGATACGCTGGGGAAATAGCCCCATCTTTTTGACGGCGGGAATTTGGCAGAAGCATCGGCTCTGAAGATGGTTTCCAGTAAATATCTGTTTTTATAGGAGTAATTGATCCTGCCCACATAACTCTTCCTTCCCATCTCACTGGCAGCACCGTAATTTGTCATGCCCTCTGTACTGCCGACAAATAACTGGTCAATAGACGGCGTAAGGAAATCCCTCCTGTAAACGGTAATATAATCGGAATAATAATCGATAACTTCATATACAGCAAGGGCAGTCAGATGATGATTGGGAGCGATCTGGTTATCATACTTCATGGAAAATTGCCCGGTAATAACTCTGTTCTGACCCCTGCCCTGCGACAGGGAAGCTTTTGTCCCTAATGAACCGGCCAGTGTATAAGCATCACTTTCAGGATCATACGTATAGAAACTTACCGGTTTGGTAAAGTGCTTGTTCCCTGTAAAATTCTGTATCCCGTTTACATAAGCTTTTGCTGATAATCCTTTAAGGAGTTTTTCAAATGAATAATCCAGTGAAATCGTACCTTTCAGTATGTGCGTTTGGGTATCACTATATCCGGAAATAGCCCTGTTACTAGTAGCATGTGCCCCTCCTGTCCCTGCACCGTTGGCATAGGAAATTTTTGTCGGATCCGGCAGGGTTGCCGGATAAATGGGCCATGTATTCCAGAAATCCTGCCAGACGTCGCTGTTTTGCGGACGCCATGGGAAATTACGATTTTCGTTAACATAGCTAATGTCAAAGCGTAATTTTAAATTATCCGTAATGCTGGCATCTAAATTTGACTGAAAGTTATATCTGTCATAATTCCCACCATGCCTCTTCCAGATCGTTTCCTGGTTCAGGTAACCCACGTAACCATAGTATCTGATACGTTTAGTTCCTCCCCTTACCGATAGATTATAATTTTGCTGGGGAGCCCAATCCCTGATCAGATAATCATACCAATCAGTATTGGGGAACAGTGGGTCAGTTCCATCATAGTATTTCTGTATTTCTTCTTTCGTATAAGGTACCTGATCCGGCGGGTTTCCCGATTCAAGCCATGCTTCAGATTTCAACTCGGCGAACTGCCCGGCATTGACAGGTTTTGGCATCATGGTAATACCCTGCCATGTATTGGAAATATTTAAATTGATCGTTGGTTTTTCATTCTTACCCCGTTTGGTTGTAACCAGGATCACTCCATTGCCGGCACGGGATCCGTAAATGGAAGCTGCGGCATCTTTCAATATAGTAACTGACGCAATCTCATTAACATCCAGGTTGTTAAAGTCTGATTCCACGCCATCCACAATAACCAGCGCATTTCCAAACCCTCTGATACTCAGTTTAGCCTGATCATATCCGGGCTGCCCGCTTGATTGTAAAGAGATCAATCCGGGTAATTTCCCTGCTAAAGAATTGCTGGCACTGGCTATCGGAGCAACAGCCAGTTTATCCGATTTAACAGTTGCCACAGATCCGATTATCGTAGCTTTTTTTTGTGTGGTATATCCTACCGCCACTACCTCACCAAGCGTCGTGACCTCTTCTTTGAGTACGAGGTTTAAGGTTTTTTGCCCGCTATACACAACTTCCTGTGTTTTATACCCTATGAATGAAAACTCCAGCGTTTGGCCCTTTTTGACAGAAATGGAATACTTACCATCAATATCTGTCGCCGTACCCTGCGTCGTCCCTTTTATTAAAATGGAAACACCGGGTAACGCCTTGCCATCAGTGTCGATTACTTTTCCCGTAAGAGCCGCAGCCTGCTGTTGGGCATAAACAGAACCGGCCATTATAAAAAATAATAAGATGAGCCCCCATTGGAGCATAATGTCCAGCCCTTTCAACCTGAACTTTCTTTGATGTTGTTCCCTTGCTTTTGTGTTTTTCATAACATATAGGTTAATGGATGATTCTATTTTTTAATTAAATACCTTATGGATCGCTGCCAGATACTTCATGCCATGTATGGTGTCAGGTTCCAGATAACTCCCTTCCGTCCATTCATTCCAGCAATTGATCGTCACTATTCTGGGACCATCGGGGTCGGATAACAATTTGTCTTTTGTCATTTGAAGTGCTGTTCTGAAGTTCTCCGGTGTATTGTTGCCAATGATGTTCATACACGGATAACCTACATTTTCCCATTTCGTATCAGGATCACACCTCGGGGTCGGGTCCCAGCCCATGGTTACATTCGGATAATAAGGAACATCAAATTCTTCTTTTGCCTTATCCCAATAGGTAAAATATTTATCACGTACCCAGTTGTAATCGGTTATTGTATCGGGAAGGCTTACATAATGAACCCACACATAAGAGGTAACCGAATTAAATCCGAGTTTCTTAACCATCTCCCTGTTGTCCATTGGCGTTTTTTCCGATGGCAGAATAGCCTTTTCCCACGAAACGAGGTTCCAGTGTACTCCCTTGAAACCTGCGGCAATGGCTTTTTCATTAAACCGGTCCATTGCCTTTTTGGTAGCCTCTATACTTCCAAAACTCTGGATAAAATTGTTGATATCATAGATCGAGAAATAGGGTTTCCCGTCTATTTTCCAGTAGTTGGATTGTTTAAAATATTTTTTGATCAGCAGATCGCAGATCTCATCGTACCGTTCCGGAGTCACTTTGCCGGGAAAAAGCAATTTTTTGGGTCTTCCTATTTTATAAGGGTGTATATCGATCCAATCATGGTTGGCCCACATGAAAGCGAACTTAAGCTTCTTACGGTTTTTTGCCTTTAGAAAACCATCATCTACCGCCCCGTTCAAAAAAGGACCATCATTGTACATGTACCAGTCGAACAGGAACACATTAATGCCATTATCGGCTGCCGTTTCAATTTTTTGTGCCATTTGCTTCGGATCAGCCTCATCCGTATAGCCCCATGTCGGGACCTTGGGTTGGTACTGGTGAGGAAATCTAGGGATGGCTTCTTTCACAAGCACCCATTCCGTCCAGCCTTTACCATGAATAGCCACATTTCGCTTGTCTACATGATAATCGGGAAAATAATAGGATACGACTGTTATCTTATCTTTTGTCCGGTGATTCTTTTTATTAACAATGCCATAAACGGGATACAACAGGATCATTACCAATAGTATTAATACTGCAACAATATAAAATCCGTGTTTTTTCTCTTTTTTCATTCCATAATTTTTGATAAAATTAAACAAGCCCGGCGGGAAGATGATTTTGTATCTGTCCAAATAGTTTTGCCCATGTTCCATTTTTTCTTTAAGACATCACAAAGGATTTTATTTGTTAATTTTGTAGTGTATAAAAGAAATCAAGGGAATGATCCGGACGAGGTTAAGTTCTATTTGAATGAAAACACAGACTATTTCATATTATTCGGCAATATTGACAATCCTTATTCTGTTTTTCAGTATTTCCCTTCATGCCCAGCACGCTGAGTTGCCTGCGGAAAATATAGAATTCCATCATATTACTATAAAAGACGGTCTGGCAAACAACCGGGTAGATTGTATGCTTCAGGATCATGAAGGGTATCTCTGGTTTGGTACCAAAAGAGGTTTATGCAGATACAATGGTTACAAGTTTAAAATTTTTAAGAGTCACCCCGGAGATACCTTGTCGCTGCGTTACCACCAAATCTCATCTCTGTTTGAAGATATCAACCATACATTGTGGATAGGAACCACAGGAGGCGGGTTGCATTATTACAACAGAACAGACAACACTTTCCACCATGTTGGATTTATTCCCGGAGCGGGCAATGAGGTTGAATATCCAAACATTTTCAGTATTGCACCATTTTCACGGAACGAAATACTGGTGGTACATTTACGGGGCATAACAAGGATAAATATTAACACGAAAAAGGTAGTATCATTTAAAGATATCAATGCCCCGGATGATCTGCCCGGTGATGTTTCCTCTTTTTTCCGGGATAAGTCCGGGAAATTTTTTATTGCCGTTCAAAATGATCAATTACTCTATTGCTTTGACACGACGGATGATCGGATAAAACCCTGGACCTGGCATACAGAGGGAAATATTTCCCCGGCTGTTATACATCAATTTTTCCCATTTGACAATAACAATTTGTGGCTGGCTACCGATAAAGGTTTGTTCAACTTAAACAAAAAAGAGAGGAAGATCGAATGGGTGAACGGGAAAAATGCACCCGTGCTGGGAACAAAGATAAATTTCATCATAAAAGACTATGATAATAATGTTTGGATGGGTGGAGAAGGTCTTTTCTTTTATGATAAAAGCAGCCAAAGATTTTACCATATTAATAACAATCCTGACAATCCTACTTCCATTGTAGGGAATATTATCACATGCGGGCTGCAGGACAACCAGAAAAATTTATGGTTCGGGACTTTCTCAAGAGGGGTGAACGTGTATTATTATAACCCCAAACATTTTAATCCGGACAAAACGCTCACAGATCTGATAGAAAACTTAAGCAAGAACATTACAGCGATATACAAAGGCCGGAACGGTCTGCTCTACCTGGGCACATGGGATAAGGGGCTGATTATTATTGATAAGAAAAATCATTTGGTGGATATAGATCGTATGTTCCCGGGTTTGGGATTTCTCAAAGATAAGATCATAAGGACGATTACGGGAGATGAAAACGAACACGTCTGGATAGGAACCAATGACGGTATGCTGATAAATTTTGATCCACAAAATAAATTTGTGATTAGTCATAAAATTCATTCTAACAATGAAGATATAGCTGTTACGAGTATCCTTTTTACAGATTTGGACAAGGCATGGGTCGGCAGGGACGACGGTGTATATGTTTATAATCCGGAATCCAATACTTTCGTCGAAAAGAAATATAAAAACACATCTATGCCCAACGTTTTGGATATGGTTGAGGATAGCAGTAGAAATATCTGGGTTGCAAGCTATGCAAGGGGTTTGTTTCGCATCCTCAGGGATGGTAAAGTCACAAAATTTGAAACTGAAGGATATAATATTCCGGAAGACAGATTTGTAACACTGTTCAGAGACAACAGAAACAGAATATGGGTGGGGACAGAATTTAACGGTCTGTACCTTTATCTCCCTGAAAAAGACAGATTTCAGCACTTCACGGTACAAGAGGGGCTTCCGTCAAATGATATATGTTCTCTTCAGGAAGATGATAAAGGCAGACTTTGGATAGGGACCAATCATGGTCTTTCCAGGTTCAATTATACCCTGCATGATTTTAAGAATTATTACTGGAGTGACGGAATGAATGTGGATGAGTTTCATTATAATTCAAATTTTGTTGATCCTGATAATAATGTACAATACTTTGGAGGTACCAGTGGCATTGTCATTTTTGATCCTGATGAAATACGGGATAGTTACATTACCTATCCTGTGAAAATTGAAGATATCTCTGTTAATAACAGCACTGTACTAAAAGATACCAAAAGCACTTCAATACTGGAAGCGCTGAGAACAGGGAAAAACATAAAGTTAAAATACAACCAAAATACGATAAGTTTCAGATATACCGCACTCAATTACTCCATGGCAAAGAAAAGCAACTATGCCTATATGTTGGAAGGCCTTGATAACAAGTATCATTATGTAAAGGAACAAAGACAGGTTACCTATACAAAGCTTCCTCCCGGTCACTACGTTTTTAAGGTAATCGCATCAAATAATGATAATATCTGGGACAAAAAAGGGGCTGAGTTTGCATTTATCATCAACAAGCCACCCTGGGCCACCTGGTGGGCATTTCTTATTTATGTTGCATTAATCCTGTTGATCATATATGCCCTCATATCGCAGATTCGTCATACGGAGAAAATGAAACATGCCATTGAAATAGAGAGGATAGAAAAGGAAAAGCAAAAGGAGTTAACTCAGATGAAGCTCAGGTTCTTTACCAATATCTCACACGAATTTAAAACCCCTCTTACACTGATCATTGGATATATTGAACAAATGATATCCGAGCAACACGGGAATTCTAAAATAAAACAGAAACTCTCGCAAGTACATGAAAATTCCCACAGACTTCTGAAATTAATAAACCAGCTAATCGATTTCAGAAAAATGGAACAGGATGTGCTCCCGCTGAATAAAACAAAAAATGACCTTGTGCATACCGTCAGGAGAACAATGAATCTGTTCAATGAACTTGCAGTTAAAAAAGAGATCCGGTTTAGCCTGGTGACCGATCATAAACAACTTATACTTAACTATGATGTTGATAAGATTGAGAAAGTTTTAAACAACATTTTGTCAAATGCCTTCAAACATACCGGGAAAGGTGGAAGTATCAGTATAAGCATTGACCTTGATGATGAAAAAAAGAATGTGTTGCTGACACTTGCTGATTCGGGATCCGGAATGACAAAAGAAAAGGTAAAAAAGATATTCAATCGCTTTAACACCGATGCAGAAAATACCGGCGATGATCTTGAAATACGCGGTTCGGGTATTGGCCTTGCCTATTCAAAAAAACTGATCGAGCTTCACGGAGGTAACTTGCATGTGGACAGTATTGTTTCGGAAGGGACTACCGTTACCATACGGTTGCCTTATGACACAAAACCTCTTGCAAAGGGAAATATTGATAAGAAACCATCGTTCATTGCCGAAACAAAGCAAGCCGTTCCGGAATCACCTGCTAACAAACCTGATACTAAGGATTTGCAGGATGTACCCCGCATTCTGATCGTGGATGATGATGATGAGCTCAGGGCTTATGTCCGGTCAATTTTGAAAGATCAGTATAAGATTGATGAAGCTACAGATGGAGAGGCGGGATTGGAGATGGCCCTGAAAAATGATTATGATCTGATCGTCAGCGATGTGATGATGCCCAAACTAAACGGGACGGATATGTGCAGAAAAATAAAATCAAACATTAAGACGAGCCATATCATGGTTATTCTGCTAACCGCCAAAGATGATGTTTACAGCGAGTCTGAGGGATATAAGTATGGAGCGGATTCATACATTGGGAAACCTTTCCTGCCTGAACAACTGATGACAGTCATTGCCAACCTCTTAAAAACCCGCCAGCGTATTAAGGAATATTTCACTGCTATGTACCAGGAGGGGACAGAATCCATTGGGATCCTGACGCAGGATAAGGTACTGATCGACAACGCAACAAAGATCATTGAAGACAACCTGGATAATGAAAAGTTCAGTGTTGAGATCCTCGGAAAGGAGCTGGGACTCAGCCGTACCCATTTATACCGGAAAATTAAATCCCTCACCGGATTATCACCCAATGAATATATCCGGCAGGTCCGGTTAAAAAAGGCAGCCCAATTGTTAAAAACAGGCCAACTTAATATCTCGGAAGTTGCCTATGAAACAGGATGGCAATCTCCGGCTAATTTTTCCACAGCATTCAAATCGGTTTTTGGTATCTCTCCGAAAGAATACAGAGCAAAAATGAATAAGTAAAAATTGAGTTTGGATCCAAGTTATCGGTAAGTCTGAACCAAGGGTCCGCCAGGCTGGATAATATCAGCGAGATGCATTTAATGAAAGTGGAGATTTACGTGGGCAGGTAGAAGAGTTCAGGGAGATACATGCTTATTATCCTGAGTTAGTGCAGGTAGATAAAATATACGCAACGAGAGAGAACAGTAAATGGTTAAAGGAAAGAGGGATAAGGATAATGGCATCACCTTTGGGAAAATGTGCCAGGGAAACCACTGAGAATTATTTTCCAAAGATTAGTTTGAATCCATATTATACTGGTAATTGACTTTTTCAGCAAACTTTATATATTCCCACTTTTAGACCATTATACAAACTTGGACTATATTTTTAAGATAATACCTGACAACCATTGATAACCCATTATTTGAAAGTCCGGGAAATCGTATCCGAGGGCTGGAACCCTATTCTCCAGGCCAGTATTCTCAGTTTGGTATGGGCCGGAAATTGTAAAGGTCCGTTATACACGTTCCAGTGGTTCGGATGATCTTTGCCGACGATCTGATAACCGATCGATGCTCCACGGGTAGCACAGGTAATTTTAAGCCTGCCGTTCTGTTGAATTGTGCCCTCCGGATTTAGTGTGGTTTGCGGACCGTCATTGCTTTGCCAGAAAATATGAATCAGTTCTTTTTCAGGTATAAACCCCATATCCCCGTAGGTATATTGCCATTTATACAATTCGTGACGTAACTCTCTCAGTTTACCGGTATAGGCCGGATCATTGGCCAGATTATGCATTTCATAAGGATCCTCCCGGGTATCATACAGCTCTTCCGGAGGTTTCGTATGAAACCAGGAATCCTGCATTTTGTTCAGTTTATGCGCTTTATGCAGCTGCAACATGTCCCGCATCATTTCCATACTCAGCCTGTACTGAATGTTCTGATAATAGGGTTTATCCGGATAATAATTTTTAAAATAGGCATAACGTTTATCCCTTACGGTTCGTACCCTGTCATATTCGGTATCCATCCGGTCACGGGCTGCAAAGATGTATTTTCTTTTCTCCCTGGATTTATATTTTCCCAAAAAGGCCTGTCCCTGCATATATTTGGGAGGTTGTACGCCGGCTAAAGAGAGGAATGTCGGGGCAAAGTCCACAAAACTGACCAGGTCATTATTCACAATACCGGCATCTTTCTTATCCGGGAAACGGATAATCAACGGCACATGAAGTCCTGCATCCGTGATCTCCCTTTTTTGCCGGGGCAGGGGCCCTCCGCCATCGCTAAAGAAAATAACGACAGTACTGTCTGTCAGACCCGCATCATCCAGCTCTTTCAGGTATCTGCCCACGAGAGAATCCAGGGTATAAATGTTAGAATAATTGCGGGCAATGGTTTTCCTGACGATTTCATTATCGGGATAATAAGGAGGCACCTTGACTTTCCTGGGATCCACGCGTAAGGGTTTGTTTCTATTTACCCAGATCATGTGTTCATGGGTAGCATTAATATTAAAAACGGCAAAAAAAGGCTTACCTTGGGGACGGTTTTTCCAGGTTGCTTTATGGTTGCTTTCATCCCAGGCAGTAACCGGTGGGATAAACTGATAGTCTTGTTTATAATTATTCGTACAATAGTAACCTGCTTTACGTAGTATTTCACTGTAGCATTTCACGGCCGGAGGAGGAACAATAGAATAAGCAAGGGGAATAGGACGGTATTGTGCCCGTCCCAGCGTCCTCATATTATCTCCCCCGATACTGGTTGCATACATCCCGGTGATCAGAGAACACCTGGCCGGGGCACAAACACCGGCGGTAGCAAAAGCGTGGGTATATCTTACTCCCTCTGATGCAAGTTTATCAAGATTGGGGGTAACGGCCACCCTATCTCCATAGCAACCTAACAACGGACTGATATCCTCACAACTGATTACCAGAATATTGGGACGAAACGTATTGTGTGGTTGTTCTGTTTTTTTTGATACACAGGCATCGAATACAAGCATAATAAACAATAAAAAAGGCAATAACTTCCTGATTACAGTTTTTAGTAGTAGCAAAAATTGTAAATTCATTTTTATATTTTTTATTTATATCATTTTCACTGCATTTCCTTTAGATAACAATCAATAAATCATCTTCTTATTTTGCTTTTGCATCGGACCAGGTGATAGGGTATTTCAGATGTTGCGGCGGCATATGGAATGGCCGGCGTCCCCGGCCGATCTTTTCATTCTTCCATTGTTCATAAGGAGGTTCTTTATACTTTTTCATCAGTTTATTCAGTTGGATTTTCAGCGAGTCGATTACCGGTTTATATTTTACATCACCAATCAGATTATTCACTTCATCCGGATCTGTTTTGAGGTCATAGAATTCCCAGGCATCTATATCATTATAAAAATGCACCAAGGTATAGCGGCTGGTATGGATCCCATAATGTCGTTTTACCATATGCCAGCCCGGATATTCATAATAGTGGTAATACATAGCGGTTCGCCAGTCTTTGGGTGTTTTCCCCTCAAAAATAGGACGAAGGGATTTCCCCTGCATTTCATCCGGGATATTTACCCCGGCATAATCGAGAAATGTCTCTGCAAAATCCAGGTTGGAAACAAACTTATCGCTCACCCTGCCCGGCTTGATCTCTTTGGGATAGCGCACCAGCAGGGGTGTCCGCAGCGACTGTTGATAGATCCAGCGTTTGTCGAACCACCCGTGTTCGCCGAGGTAAAATCCCTGATCGGAGGTATATACCACGATCGTATTTTTTGTCAGGTGATGATCATCGAGGTATGTAAGCACTTTCCCTACATTTTCATCCACCGAGGCAATGGTGGAAAGGTAATCGCGCAAATAACGCTGATATTTCCACAAAGCAATATCCCGCCCGTTATGCAGGTGCAAGTCATAAAACCGGTCGTTACGAACCCGGTATTTTGCCTTCCATACTTTGGCCTGTTCCGGAGTAAACCTGCGGAGGAAATTCTGGCCATGAGGACAATATAACAGGCTGTCAGAACCTTTCCCGACAGACATCTTCAGGTCTGACCCTTCATACATATCCCGGTAGATATTCATCTGCTGCTGCGAAGCAGCCAACCGTCCATGGTAATCATCAAAAAAGGTTTTGGGCACAGGAAAGTCAACACTGTCATACTTGTTTATATTTTTCAGGTTGGGCAGCCAATTCCGGTGCGGGGCTTTGTTATGGATCATTAAGCAGAACGGCTTGTTTTTATCGCGGTCTTTATCCAGCCATGTCAGTGCATATTGTGTAATAAGATCCGTAGCATATCCTGTCCTGAGGGAAGTGTCGCCGTTTTCTATGAAGTCGGGGTTATAATAATTCCCCTGTCCGATAAGGATGTCGTAGTAATCAAAGCCCGTCGGCAGGCTCACCAGGTGCCATTTTCCTACGATAGCCGTCTGATAGCCGCTTTTCTGTAAAAGCTTGGGGAAGATAGTCTGCCGACCGTTAAATACATCCCCGTTTGCCTTAAATCCATTCAGATGGCTGTATTTCCCCGTCAGGATCGTAGCCCGGCTGGGACCACACAATGAATTGGTGACAAAAGCATCATCAAAGCGGATCCCTTCTTTGGCGATCCGGTCAATGTTCGGAGTAGGTGCCAGTTTCCCTACCGGATATCCATACGCACTGATGGCTTGGTAAGCATGGTCATCACTCAGAATAAAAACGATATTGGGTCTTGTATTTTCCGACTTGTTTTTAGCCTCTTTCCTTGCATTGGAACAAC
>CAYLJE010000044.1:0-17980 GCA_964383915.1 uncultured Rikenellaceae bacterium | reverse complement strand
TGACAACGCAGAGGTTGGCAATAAAGAACCTTTTTAGACCGAACTCATAAATACAATAAGAATAATTGAAGATCCTGGCAAACAGAAAACAATTATAAAAAATTCAGCCGGATTATTTGAAAAGAACAAAGCTGTCCTTATTTTTGACGTTTCGATACCTGTTGCAGGCAAAATATGATATTACAGATGCAATCATATCCGTAAAATAGTTTTTTATGTTATCGTCAGATACAAATTTAAAGGTTTTAACCGTTTGACCATAAAAAAACAGGGAGGAAATTTTATGAAAAGGAGAAAGGGATACATTGTTCTGTGGATGATACTGGGATTCCAGATATTTTCAGGAGGAAATCTGCAGTCACAGATGCCGGCATCGAATCTTTTATCCGAAGATTCGACGGTTGTTACACGGAAAACTCCGGAGGACTCCCTGAGATCCGCTCTTGAAACCTTACAAAGGTATTACCAGAATGACCGGTTCTGGAGATACGACCAGCAGCACCTCCGGGAAGCCATCGGTAATCTGGTTCAATATCTGAAAAACCCACCCATTGATTCTACCATTACCTATTTGAAAAATTATCCTTTCCCCTCTTTACTGGATACATCTATCTATAAGCTGGCCGATGATACACTCACAAGAAAAGGAGTAAAAAATCAATTTGTTGCAGATACCATATTGTCAGGCCATGGAATACTGTCCCGGCATATTCTTTTCGGTATAGATACAGGGACAATTTATTTATCAGACTCAGTCCTCAGAATTTTACCTGACAGGTTATCGGGGTGGTTAACCTCGCAAAAACGGGTGGTAACATCCGGAGGGAAAGGAGATACACTTGTGCTGCTGTCAAAAAATACAACTACTTTCCCCACTCTTCGAGAGTCCCCATGGGTAGTGATTCTTTATAAAGGAGATACAACCCGTATTCCGGTTACAGACATGGATTATCTGATTGCCAATGACTCACTGCGTCAGAACGTCCACATACTTTTAAAAAAGGCTGAAAATGACTCTACCCGGGTATGTTTTACAAACCTGAACAATGATGTCATCTGCATGTGGTTAAAAAATAATGCAAAAGAATATCGCAGATTCTGGTTAAAAAATGAATACAATGATTCGATCGGATTATGGGCACAAAATGTTTCTAAAAACAAGGTACGTCTGACCGTAGATAATAACGTTTTTTTCCATCGAATTGACAAATACAGGAAAAAAGAAACATTTCTTATACCGGAGAACAACCCGAACGGGAACAAACTGCATGCTGTCAAGCCAATTGTTCTGAAGGTTAATCCCTGGAAATATGGGGGAAAAGGATCTGTTAATCTCTCCGAAGGAATTGTATCCAACTGGGCCAAAGGAGGAGAAAACTCAGTTACCACATTATGGCTGTTAGATACCTATGCAAACTATAACAAGAATAAACATCATTGGAATAATGCATTTCGTTTTAAATACGGGTTGCTTACATCGGGAGAAAAAGGTATCCGGAAAAACGAGGATTCCTGGGAACTGGATTCAAGGTATGGACTTAAAGCATCTGCTAAATGGTACTACAGTGCAGCCATGAATCTGAAAAGTCAGTTATCAAACGGATATAAGTATCCCAACGACAGCGTGGTCGTATCCAGATTCATGGCACCGGCATACCTGTTTTTATCTCTCGGTATGGATTACCGTCCCAATAAAAAAGTTTCTGTATTGATTTCTCCCCTTACATGGAAAAGCACCATGGTTTTTGACACTTCCCTGATAGATCAGACCCTTTACGGAATAGATGCCGGCAGGCAAGTCAGAAACGATATGGGGGCTTATGTAAAAACTTTCTGGAGATATGACTTTACCAAAGAGATGTATCTGACCAGCCGGTTAAACCTCTTTTACCAATATACCACCAGACCGAGGAATCTTGATGTGGACTGGGAACTAAACTACTTACTCAAACTTGGACCATTCTTCAATATAAACATATTCACACATATGCTTTATGATGACACAAAATTTCCGGTTTATGATGATTCGGGGAAGAAAATCGATACCACACGTAAACTCCAGTTCAAACAATTCTTAAACATCGGGTTCATGTATCGTTTTTAAGAAAGATAAAAGATTAAAGGACATAGAGCCTTTTTAAACCAGATCTTTCTGGAAGATTCTGAACTTTTTGATCAATTTCCCGTCCACTTTCTTCACTTCCCCGATCATAGGTGTATTGACTTCGAGGATCAAATGGCTTTCAAGGGTTTCCATATCTCTTTGTGAGGCCGATTCCATCATCTTAATGCCCATCATAACATCCAGCCCGCTATTGCGGTATTCGGGTTTTATCCCTCCCAATAACAAAACAATGTTTTTAGACTTCTTCATAGAACGAAGAATATGAAATATTCCAAAAGGGAAGAGATGTCCCCTGGCTTTTTTTATACCTTCACTAATATCCGGCATCCCGACCACAAACGCAATCACCTCTTTATCAACCTCTATCACTTTTATAAAATGAGCATCCAGAATAGGGAGATAACGTTTTGCCAGTTCATACATCTCTTTCTCGGTTAAAGGCACAAACCCGTATATCGGCGCGTAAATATCATTCATTAAACGAAGGATAGGCACAATGTAATTTTTCAGCTCTTTTTTGGATTTGAATTCTATGAACCTATAATCATCTTTCTGGACAAACCGGTCATATACCCGCTTATATAATTTCGGTAATTCATCCGGAACATTTATCATATAATCATACAAGTCAATTTTTTTAGTATATCCTTCATTTTCTATGAGTCGCACCATGTATTCATAATTTGCAACCATAGCCACAACTGACTGGTATTCAAATCCTTCAATTTGGAAACCCTGAGGATCTTTGTCTGAAAAGCCCAGTGGTCCAACCATATTTTCCATTCCTTTCTCCCGGGCCCAATCTTCTACAGCTGTGATCAATACATGTGCAACCTCTTGATCATCAGGAGTTTCCATAAATACAAATCTTCCGTTCTTCTCCTTATGAATTTCATTATACCTGTTATTAATAATGCCCATGATTCTCCCTACCACCCTTTTCCCGCGGAAGGCTAATAACAAAATAACATCAGAGTATCCGAAAGATTTATTCTTTTTAGAATTAAAGAATTCCCTCTCATCCATATAGATCGGAGGCAGCCATGTATTATGGTTTTTGTGGATTTTAGACGGCAGATAAATAAATTTTCTCAGTTCCGACTTTTTTCCTACGGGTCGAATAGTAATCTCCATGGTTAAGGTTTGATTATGGTTATTGTGCGAAAGTAGAAAAAATATTTTAGATAGATGGAGATACAGGTGGGGATTTCGGCAAGGGAACTTTTTCCATGGCGATCCTTCTGTTGGCAAAAAACAAAGAATATATTCTATTTCCTGACCAGTTAAGCAATGGGAAAATCAGCAATCCTCCGATTACATCCACCACATAATGTTCTTTAAGATACACCGTGGAGAAAGTAAGTAAAACAGCCGGTAGCAGCCATCCGTAAAACAGCTTCTTTTGATCCTTAAAAAAGAAATACATAACCAGCCATGTCATGGCGATATGCGAGCTGGGAAAAGCCCCTGTCGGCCGGTCACCATAAAACAGAATTGTATTCATGAGATGTGTAAAGAGATAACCGCCCGGTACACTGCTTTCATCCGGATGAAGGACATAATGTGGCCCGGCAGAAGGGAACAGGGCAAAAATCAAATACAAAATATAAAATGACTGGAAAAAAACAAACACCCGTCTATTAAAGAGTGCAGGAAGTTTTGTATAATAATATATCGCAAAAAAAGTGAGGATCAAATAGAATGAAAAGTATCCCAGATGCATCAATTCGCTGAACCAGGGTTGTGGACAACAGTTGTCGAAGGCCATACTGGGCATAAACCCGAACACAGCCATCTCTATATGAATGATCAACGGATCGAGATTATCCATAAAAATATTATTCAGAAAATCTGTCTCCGGGAAAAACCAGGAAAGGAACAACAACGGATATAACTGATGCAAAGCACGGGTCCACTGTCGGGGAAACTTATACTCAAGACGAATAATAAGCCAGATCAAAACAAGCATAACTCCCCGCACAAGATAATGCACCCCGGTATGTTCAAGCCGTCCTGTCCCGGCCACCAGAATCAATCCTGACAATAGAATATATAATATGGTGATCCAATCCAGGGAAGTAAGTTTAGCGGATATCTTTGTTTCTTTTCCTGCCATTCCACAGCTATTATGAGGGTTATCCTAACGCATTGTATTATGTCAGACCGGTTTTTCTCCTGTATAATTGGTAATTTTCTTCGTCAAAAGTAACAAAAATAATTTTTTCTATCATTGAATGCTTATCCAAAAAATCTTTCACCTCCCGGATGGCAACCTCTGCAGCCTTTTCTTTGGGAAAACCATAAATGCCGGTACTAATGTTCGGAAAGGCAATGGTTTTCAGATCATTTTCCAAGGCCACTTCCAGGCTGCGATGGTAGGCACTGGCCAACAGCCGAACCTCATCATGCAATCCTCCACGCCACCGGGGGCCAACAGCATGAATAACATATTTTGCAGGCAGACGGTATCCTTTGGTGATCCTCGCATCCCCCGTAGGACATCCATGAAGGGTACGGCATTCTTCCAACAATTCCGGGCCGGCAGCCCGGTGAATGGCACCATCTACACCCCCTCCTCCAAGCAGACTACTGTTAGCAGCATTGACAATCGCATCCACAGCCAGTTTGGTAATGTCTCCGCGGATCAGTTCAATACGTATATCCATCTTTATATAGTTTAAGTATTTCCTTCACTTATCGGGCTACCGTATCTGCGCACCGAATTGTTGGCCGAAAGCCTCTATCAAACGCTTCATTACTTTATCAATTTGTTTATCTGTGAGTGTCTTTTCCGGATCCTGAAGAATAAAACTGACAGCATAGGATTTTTTATTTTCTCCGAGCCTGGGATCTTCAAAGACATCAAAGACAGAAACTTTCTTCAAAAGTTTCTTCTCTGTACGGAAAGCCAGTGCCCGGACATCTTCAAAACGGATATCCTTATCCAGCAACAGGGCCAAGTCTCTACGCACTTCCGGAAATTTCGCCGGCTCCCGGTAGGTGATTTTTTGTTCTTTAAGATGATTGAGCAACGGGGTAAGTTTAAACTCAGCAAAATAAACGGGCTGTTCAATATCAAACTTTTCCAACATATCGGGATGCACTTCTCCCAAGCGAACCAGTTGTTTTTGCTCCAACCGGTAAACCAGGCCTGCCGAGAATGTGTCACTGTCGCATATTTCCTCCTTTACAATCATCTGCTCCGGCATGCCTGTCCGTTCCAACAACCGGTCAACATAAGATTTGATGACATAATAGTCTGTAGCTTTCGGTTTGCCTCTCCAGGATTCCTGATCTACCGGGCCGGAAAGAAACAGAGCAAAACGGGTTTCTTCGTAATATTTATCCAGGGGAACTGTTCCTTTTTTCTCCGGATCCATTGAATACACATTCCCAAACTCAAATAGTTTCAGCCGGATTCGTTTATGATTGATATTCCGTTGCACAGCTTCAAGTCCTCCAAATAGCAGCGTCTGCCGCAGGCTATCCAGTTCTGAGCTTAACGGATTAAACAGCCTAACTGCCCGGCCGGCAGGATAGTCTTTCGAATCTTTATAATAGGCACCTGCTATCAGTGAGTTAGCCATGATTTCATGAAATCCAAGGGATGCGAGCATGTCTGACAAGAGGTTTACTACTTTTTCTTTATCCGGTTTGACAGAAAAAGACAACGAGGCATGAATGTCGCGGGGGATTGGAATATTATTATACCCATAGATCCGTAATATCTCTTCTATGATATCTGCTTCCCTTTGCACATCCACCCGGTAAGCCGGCACTTCCACATCCAGTTTGTCATCTGTTTCATTTACAATCCGTATGTCCAGATTCTCAAGGATTTTTTTTACATGCCCGGCAGGGATACTAAAACCGGCCAGGCGGCTTAGTTGTTTATAACGCAATGTCACCTTAAAATCCGGAATAGGTCTCGGATAGACATCCACAATCTCCGAACTGACGGACCCTCCTGTTATCTCACAAATCAACATCGCTGCCCGTTTCAGGGCATACACCGTGATATTGGGGTCTGCTCCCCGTTCGAAACGGAAAGATGCATCTGTGCTAAGCTGGTGACGCCGGGCTGTTTTCCGGATAAAACGCGGACTAAAATAAGCACTTTCGAGAAATACTTTTGTTGTATCTTCCTTTACCCCTGAGTCATATCCTCCGAAAACACCGGCGATGCACATGCCCTCTTCCGCATTACAGATCATCAGATCTTCCCCGCTTAATTTTCTTACCTGCTCATCAAGTGTTTTAAATTGCGTGCCTTCGGGTAGTGTTTTTATAATTACTTCGTTCCCCCTAATCTTATCCGCATCAAAAGCATGCATGGGATGGCCCGTTTCATAAAGAACGAAATTGGTAACATCCACCACATTGTTAATGGGTTTCAGTCCGACAGTTTTCAGCTTACGCTGTAACCATTCGGGAGAAGGTCCCACTTTTACCCCTGATAATGTAATGCCTGTGTATCGCGGACAAGCCTCTTCATTTTCTATAATTACCTTGATGGGGAGGTCATGGTTATGCACAACAAAACCGGACACATCAGGATAATGCAGGGCATATTTGTCTTCTTCCTGATTAAGGAAAGCCGCCAAATCGCGGGCTGCCCCCAGATGGGAAGCCCCGTCAATACGGTTGGGTGTCAGACCAATCTCAAAGACCGTATCTTCTTCAATATGAAAATATTCCGCTGCCGTGGTTCCTACCGGGGTATCCGGATCCAATACCATAATCCCCTCATGAGAATTACCAAGTCCCAACTCATCCTCAGCACAAATCATCCCTTCGGACACCGCTCCACGAATCTTTGTTTTTTTCAAAGTCAGTTCCTCCCCGTCATTATAAAGCGTAGTGCCAACAACCGCCACCGGCACTTTCTGTCCTTCCGCCACATTCGGAGCCCCACAGACAATGGGAAGGATCGTTCCATTGCCAATATCCACACGTGTTACCGACAAACGATCAGCATTCGGATGTTTCCGGCACTGCAACACTTCTCCAACCACCACCCCTCTCAGGCCTCCCTCCACCGTTTCATATTTTTCCATGCCTTCCACCTCCAGACCGGTGTTGGTTAATATCTGTGAAGTCTCTTTGGGAGAAAGATCCACCTGAATATATTCTCTGAGCCAGTTAAAAGATATTTTCATACTTTTTGTTCATTAGATCAACACTGTTAAGCTTTCTTTCCATCATTCTCATGTTCCAAAACAGTTGCACAAAAGTAAGCATTTTTGCAAATATGTAAGCTTCCTTATCTTTGTAGATTATAAAAGAATAAAGATGCAGAAAAAACCATTGATTTTGGTTACCAATGACGACGGTGTCGATGCCAAAGGATTATTAGCCCTCATTGGGGTTGTACGTCCCCTTGGCATAGTATATGCTATTGTACCTGAAATAAGCCAGTCGGGCATGTCTCATGCTATTTCCGTAAAGAAACCCATCCGGGTAAAATACCGGAAAGAAGTATCCGGTAATGATTACTATTGTTATTCGGTCACTGGCACACCGGCAGATTGTGTCAAGCTGGCCCTCAATAAGTTATTACCCCAAAAACCGGACCTGGTGGTCTCGGGGATCAATCATGGATCCAATGCCTCGGTCAATCTGCTTTATTCAGGGACGATGGGTGCTGCCGTTGAAGGAGCTGTCAACCGGATTCCTTCTATCGGGATCTCTTTACTGGATTATGATCCGGATGCAGATTTTACAGGTGCAACCATGATCAGTAAGAAAATCATCAAACAGGTGCTGTCCAACGGCTACCATCCGGACTTGTGTCTGAATGTAAATATTCCGGCTATGGACAGCAGATTACTAAAAGGAATTAGGGTCTGCCGGCAAGCCAAAGGCTATTGGGTGGAAGAGTTTGAAGAATCCGGGGATGAAAAAAACAACAAAATATATCTGCTGACAGGGAATTACAACAATCTGGAACCCGGCACCCGTGATACCGACGAGTGGGCTTTGGAACACGGGTATGCCTCGATTGTTCCCATACAAGTGGATCACACCTGCTATGAAGATGTTGATATTCTGAAAAATCTTAATTCTGACATAACTGGCTGAACACAAAACCACAAATACAAAGAATATGAACCAACCAAAATCCTTAAAACAGAAAAAAGCAGACGTGCCCCTGACGGGCTGGATCACGGGACTGCTATTACCCCCTTTATCATTCCTCCTGATATGGATATTAGTAACAACCCATCAGACACTGGATAATTTTATCACAAAGGCTATCGCTGCCAATGTGCTGTCTAAGTTTTTAAGCCTGGCAGTACTGCCGAACCTGTTACTTTTTTTTATCTTTATCTGGACGAAGATGGACCGGGCAGCCAAGGGTGTGTTATATGCCACTTTCTTTCTCTCTCTCGTGGTCATCGCACTGAAGATCATTCTGTAACATATCTATTATATCTCTGATGAAATATTTTCTGATCGCAGGAGAAGCATCGGGAGACCTCCACGGGTCAAACCTTATGCGGGCATTAAGAGAACAGGATTCTGAAGCTTTTTTCCGGTATTTCGGAGGCGACAGAATGCAGGCTATAGCCGAAGGATTGGTCATTCATTATCGTGAAATGGCTTACATGGGATACATAGAGGTATTGCTTCACCTGCGAAGCATCAGTAAGAATATGCATCTCTGCAAAAAAGCCATCTCTGATTTCCAGCCGGATGTGGTCATCCTAATCGATTATCCCGGGTTTAACCTGCATATGGCGGAGTTCGTCAGGAGTATAGGGATCCCTGTATTTTACTACATCTCCCCCAAGATATGGGCATGGAAAAAATATCGTATCAAAAAGATCAGGTCTTTCGTGAACAGAATGTTCATAATTCTGCCTTTTGAGCAGGAATTTTACAGGAAATACGGCATGGAGGCAGATTACATGGGCAATCCAGTGGTGGATGAAGTAGAAATAAGAAAAGCGGATATTATCCCCCGCAAACAATTTCTCAGAGAAAACAACCTGGATGACCGGCCGGTAATTGCCCTTCTTCCCGGCAGTCGCAAACAAGAGCTGCACCACAACCTTCCTGTCATGATGACACTGATAAATGACTATCCCGGTTATCACTTTCTGATCGCCGGTGCTCCGGCTTTCACACAAAAAGACTATAACCCATATATCCATGACACCAGGGTTAAAGTGGTTTTTAACCGTATTTATGATCTGCTGGGTGCCGCACGTGCAGCCCTTGTTACTTCCGGAACAGCTACCCTGGAAACAGCCCTGATGAATGTTCCACAAATAGTTCTGTATAAAATGAACGGACTAACCTATCAGCTTGGGAAATATTTTGTTAAGGTTGATTTTATCTCACTGGTCAATCTGATCCTGGGAGAAAAAGCAGTCACTGAACTAATCCAGAATGAAGTATGTTACGACCGTGTTAAGAGAGAATTGGATAAGATACTGTCTGACACGCCGGAACGGGAAATCATGTTGAACCGTTACCGGCAATTGAGGGAAACACTTGGAGGACCCGGCGTTTCGGAAAGAGTGGCAACACAAATAATCTCTTATCTGAGAAAAAATTAACCATGGGAAGCACAGACCTATGTTGACAACTTTCCCCGGTTTATCCTTCTGTTTCCGGTTCTGTTTCCCGCACAGCACAAACCCGTACCACTTCCTCCAACAAGGAAAGAGCAGCAGAAACAGAGGATATCCCCGGAACGGTCAGGGTAAGCTTCTCATTCTTCTCCTTCAATTGAAAGTGCAAGGGTTTCTTCTGGATATACTGTAAGAAATTTCTGAACACAGAGGAATGATAGAAAGAAGCATTACGATCGGAGATAAACACGGCGCGTAACTGATCCTGTTTCATGATCACCCTTTGCACCCCCAATTGAATAGCACTCCAACGCAGCCGGACAATATTAATCAGGGCTTGCGCCGGAGGAGGCACCGGCCCAAAGCGATCCACCAGCATCTTTTCAAAAGATCGTAACTGTTTCTCATCATCCAGATTATTCAATTGCCTGTACAATTTCATTTTCTCCGTTGTGTTACTGATATAGTCATCCGGAAACATCACAGCCATATCAGTATCTATCTGTGCATCATGCAAAAACACTTCTGCCCGGGATTCAGGTTTCCCTGTTCCGGCATATACCTGTTGAAATTCAGTCTCTTTCAGCTCCTGCAAAGCCTCATTGAGAATACGCTGATACGTCTCAAATCCGATATCGGCAATAAAGCCACTTTGTTCTGCTCCCAGCAGGTTCCCTGCTCCCCGGATATCCAGGTCCTGCAATGCAATGTTAAAGCCGCTGCCCAACTCTGAGAACTCGGCAAGGGCTTTCAGTCTTCTCCGGGCTTCCGGCGTAACCAGGGTCAGTGGCGGAGCCAGCAGATAGCAAAAAGCTTTTTTATTGGAGCGGCCTACCCTGCCCCGCAACTGATGCAGGTCACTCAATCCGAAACGATGGGCATTGTTGATAAAGATCGTATTTGCATTGGGGATATCCAGCCCGGACTCGATAATGGTAGTAGCCACCAGTACATCATACTCTCCACGTATGAATCCCAACATCACCGACTCCAGCTTTTCTCCTTCCATTTTTCCATGGGCCACTGCAATACGTATATTCGGTATGATTTTTTCGATGGTACTGGCCACTTCCAGGATATTATCCACCCTGTTGTGAATAAAAAACACCTGACCGCCCCGGTTCAGCTCATATTCGATTCCTTCCCGGATGAGAGATTCATTAAAACGATGCAGCTCGGTAACAATTGGATGGCGGTTCGGTGGAGGAGTTTTCATGATGGCCAGGTCACGGGCTCCCATGAGGGAAAACTGCAAGGTGCGGGGGATGGGGGTAGCCGTAAGGGTCAGGGTATCTATCTCCGTCCTCATCTGTTTCATCTTTTCTTTGGCAGCCACACCAAACTTCTGTTCTTCATCGATGATCAGCAAGCCGAGGTCTTTGTATTTCACATCTTTGCTGATAAGCCGGTGAGTTCCTATGATAATGTCAATCTTACCTTCAGCCAGCTTCCGGAGGGTTTCTTTCCGGGCTCCCGGTTTTTTGAGGCGACTGATATAATCAACAGTACACGGGAAGTCTTTCAGTCTTTCAGTAAAGGTACGATAGTGCTGCATAGCGAGGATTGTTGTCGGCACCAATACCGCCACTTGCTTGCTGTCAGCTACCGCCTTGAAAGCAGCCCTGACAGCTATCTCCGTTTTACCAAAGCCTACATCCCCGCATACCAACATGTCCATGGGATGGGAGGCTTCCATACCCTCTTTCACTTTCCGGGTAGCGATCTCCTGGTCCGCTGTATCCTCATATAGAAAAGAGGCCTCCAACTCCTGCTGAAGATAAGTATCCGCATCAAAAGCAAAGCCGGGCTTTTCCATCCGCCTGGCGTACAAAAAGATCAGCTCCCTTGCAATATCTTTTACCCTTTTCTTGGTTTTTTCTTTCAGGTTTTGCCAGGCCTTGCTCCCCAGCTTGTATATCTTTGGCGGGATATTGTCTTTTCCTTTGTATTTGGATATGCGGTGCAGGCTGTGGATACTAACATAGAGAATATCCCCGTCACGGTAGATTAGCTTTACTGCTTCCTGTATCCGCCCGTTATTATTGATCCTTTCCAATCCGGCAAACTTCCCGATCCCATGGTCTATATGCACCACATAATCTCCCGGATGAAGAGCTTTCAAATCATCAATGGTCAGGGCCTCTTTGCGGGTAAAGTTCTTATCCAGTTTATATTTCTGATACCGTTCAAATATCTGATGATCAGTAAAACAGGAAATCCGTAGATCATGGTCGGTAAATCCCTCATGAATGGTTTTCTGACAGGTATTATACTGAAGATCAGGAGCCAGATTATTCAGGATCTCTTTCAGCCGGTCCAACTGACCCGGATTATCGGAAAGCAGGTAATGTTTATATCCCAGCTCTGTCTGTTCGAGCATTTTTTCAGCGAGCAGGTCAAAATTCTTATGAAAAGCCGGCTGGGGAGATGCATGAAATTCAAAAACAACATTCGGTTCGTTTGGGACCCCCGAAGTGAATTCCACCACTTTTAACGTATGTAACACTTCCTCCAATGCACTACGACTCATCAGGGATACCGGCTCCTTTTCCACTGCTTCCTCTTCTTCTTCTTCTCCGGAAGGTATTTGCTGAATCTCCTGTAATCTATCCATCGTATCCCCGATATATTTCAGATCTTTAACCCAGACAATAGCAGAAGGAGGGAGCAGGGATAAAACAGACACTTTTCCGGTAATCACCTGGCGGCTGTTCAGGTCTGGCACCAACGTTACCGAAGGCACTTTCTCAAGAGAGAGCTGAGTCTCAATATCAAAAGTACGAATGCTTTCGATGGTATTCCCGGAAAAGTCAAACCGCACAGGACGTTCATCCCCATAAGAAAAAATATCCGCGATGCTGCCACGGAGAGCATATTCCCCTGGTTCGGTCACAAAATCCGCCAACCGGAAACCTTTCTCCTCTAACTCCTCTTCAAGCAGGGTAAGCGTTAAGGAATCCCCCGTTTTCAAACGGATACTGTTTTTTAAAAACGTTTTGCGATTGACCACCATCTCGGCCAGTGCCTCCGGATAAGTAACTACCGCAAGTCTTTTCTTCCCCGAACCAAGCATACGCAGGATCTCTGTCCGGAGAATTTTATTGGAAGAATCCTCCTGACCGTATTTAATGTGTCTTTTATAGGAAGAAGGAAAGAACTTTACCTCATAATTACCTGTAAAAGCCGAAAGATCGTTGTAGAAATAAGCAGCGGCTTCCATATCCGGCAAAACAAAGAAATGCACCCCCGATCCGGAAGACAGGATGCTTGCAGTAAATAGGGCAGCAGACGAACCGTAGAGCCCGTTTAAATGAATAAATGCGGAACCATTACGCTCTATCTGTGAAAGGAAGGCTTCCCGGTAGGGATGCTTCGAATACAAGCCATTGATACTATTCTCACTGCCAGCCATCATAAAAAATCAATGTGCAAAGGTAAAAAGGAAGCAGCAAAGGACAAAAAATAAGATGCAGAAGAGACCAAAAGACGAAAAAACCGGGAGACTAAGAGAAAAAGGAACTTTGCGTTTTTGGTTCACCAGTAAATTTACCTTTGTGTAAATCTGTATATGCATTACCTTTGTTAACACATTCTTATTATTTCAAAAGTATGGTTGTTCTTTTTCCTGATCCGGAAAGTGCCACATCTGAGGGTCTGGTTGCTGCAGGTGGGGACCTGGAACCGGAGACCTTGCTGGAAGCTTATGCTCACGGCATCTTCCCCTGGTATGAGGAAGGCATGCCCATTCTGTGGTGGTCTCCCGACCCGAGGATGATCCTGTATCCCCAAGACCTCAAAATTTCCAAAAGCCTTCGACAGGTGATTCGTTCCGGTAAATATTCCTGTCGTTTGGATAAAGCTTTTGAGCAGGTCATCGGGCAATGTGCCAGGGTTCCGCGGAAAGATCAGCATGGCACCTGGATCACCCCGGAGATGAAAAAAGCTTATGTCCGTTTACATGAAATGGGTTACGCTCATTCGGTGGAGACCTATTATAAGAACGAGCTGGTAGGTGGACTTTATGGGGTATCTCTTGGAAACGCTTTTTTCGGTGAGTCTATGTTTCACTTGATGCCGGATAGCTCCAAAGTCGCGCTATACGCACTGGTACGTTGGTGTCGGCGCCATCATTTTGATTTCATTGATGCCCAGGTTCCAACCGATCATCTCCGGTCGTTGGGAGCCATCGACATTTCCCGTAGAGAGTTTCTTAAACTGCTAAAACAGAGTTTGCAAAAACAAACGATCCGGGGAGAATGGGAGTGTCTGCCCTAAAAACTATTTGACTGTAAAATACGGGAGCGGGACCGGATCGTATAGGTACAAACTGTCGGGGAAAAACTTATGTAAGATGATTCATCTCCATTATCTGTATGTTGAAACATTTTTTCTCACAGGTCGTAAAATAATATTTAATAATAAATGAATATATTTTATATTTGTAAAGAAACAGAATCTGCAGCCATATCCCAGTATATGACCTTGCCCGTATCACATAAAATGCCATCTCCAATATCCCCTGCTAAATTCCTGGCATGAAACTCTTTCCCATCAGGTGTCTTTGCATTAATCCATACCTTAAATCTTTGATTGTCAATACAATGCTCAAAATTATAATGAATAATTAAGGTGTCATTCCTGAATTGAAGCTCAGGCTTTGTAATATTAATAGCAGATGACTGTGCCAATAACCCCTGCATATTGGTTAAAAACAGACTGAGAAAAGCAAGATATAATATTTTGATTCTTAAATAATTGCTCATCACATTTGTTTTTTATATTATGTTGCAATTTAATAAATTATTTTACATTTGCAGAGACCTGATTTGCTCTATAAGAAAAGGAAACAAACCATATCTTTAAAAAATACACAAATGAAACATTCACCAATTATTTTAAGTATTACCGTTACCTTATTGTTATTCTTTTCTGCATGCACTCCCAAAAGTGAAAGTCTTTGGAACGGCAAAGATTTCACAGGGTGGAAATTTATTTTGGCTGATAGCACAGTTTCTCCGGCAGATGTATGGTCGGTAAAAAACGGCGTGATTCATTGTGCCGGCACTCCCCATGGATATATGCGGACAGAAAAAGAATATACCAATTATGAACTGGAGGTAGAATGGAGATGGCCCGAAAAAGCAGGAAACAGCGGCGTATTCCTCCATGCGCAGGAGCCTGACCATGTTTGGCCTAATTGCATTGAATGCCAGCTACAGGCAGGCCATGCCGGGGATTTTATCCTGATCGGATCCGGCAAACTGACAGTCGGAGATTCTCTTTACATCTCGACAAAAACCTCTCAGCGTATTCCTAAGAAAGGGGGAAGCTCAGAGAAACCGGCCGGAGAGTGGAACCATTATAAAATCATTTGCACACCCCGGCAAATCACCTGCTATGTCAACGGAGTGTTGCAAAACAAAGGAAGTAACCCCACCCTGAAGAAAGGCCATATCTGCCTGCAAAGTGAAGGAACGCCGATTGAATTCAGGAATATCCGGTTACGTCCATTATAGCATTTCAATAAGATACATTGAGGTTATTTCATTATCTTATCAAATGCATCCCTCTTTTCTTTAGGAAGAACGGCTTTTTCTTTCCATTTCTGTGTCCCATAAACACCGGCCCGGGTATAATCAAAGGTTACAAAACCTGTTTCCCGTAAAACTTTACCGTTGCTGAAACGAAAATCATTATGAACCGGGTCTTTAAATCCGGGATCTCTGATCACCGAATGACGGTCATGTCCTGTTTTTCTTCGCCAGGCAGATAAATCCATGGTAAGAAAAGACACGTTTCCCCGGGTGTTCCAGTAAATATTATGGTCCATGGTAATCTTCACCTTATCCCACGGGCCACCCAACAAGACTCCCTGATCATAATAAACAATGTTGTTGGTGAAAAAGAAAGAACGATGATCCTCAACCCGTGTGCATTGTAATTGGTACATGGAAGCAAAAGCAAAAATATTATTGCGGATGATATTCTCTTCCCCATAGTGCTGGTGAAACCCTCCGGTCTTGGTTTTGTAAACCAGGTTATTCTCCATGAGGATGTGACTTGAACCTTCATCAGGATACAATCCCCATCCGCCATAGGAGTATGACCATACATGATCGATCACGTTGTGGCTCACGCTTGTTCCTTCCGACCTGCCCAGGGTATATACACCACCCATATCACTCAATACCCCCCATCCCAGATGATGGATATGATTATAATTGATCTTGTTCCTTTTGGCAGGGCTGTATGCATATCCCCACACCCAACCCACCGACACACCCGTATAACGGAAATCGCCGATATCATTATGTAATACCTTATCGTCACTGCTCTGGCCAATCCAGACACCTACGGCCGGTGGAAAGAGATACCCCCCCGATTGAATAATATTATTTTCCAACAATATATTCCGGGTGATCAACATAGTATCTTCCGGTATTTTCACAGTACCAATACGTATGCCACCGGCACCCAGGTCATGAATATGACAATGTTCCACCTGGCAATCACTGCAAGCTTCCCGGAACCAAACGCCGTAATTTCCCGTATGGGCAATCTCACAATCTTTCAAAATAATATTTCGGGCTCCGTCCACTTGTACCGTTGCATCAATAGTTGCTGCAGCCTGGGCAGGTTCAAAACCTGCCGGAGGAAGATAATAAGCTGAATACATAAATCTAAGTCCTTCAAAACGGATGTTCTTTACATATTTTCCATGCTCCGGATCTCCCTTGATGATTATCATACGTGTAAGAGCCGGTGCAATAACCTCCGCATCTTCCGGCCGCTCTCCCGGTCGTGGGATGTAAGTCAGTTGACCGCTATCATCCAGAAACCATTCGCCTGGTTCTGTAAGGGCCCCGGCATAGTTTTCCAGACGGTAACGGGTTCCGGTCTTCCACCGGTTCCAGGGCTTCATCCCTTCTCCTGAGGTAAAGATCACCGAATCATTGATTCCGTCGGCATATCTTTTAGTGATATTCCACTTATGATAAACAGTCATCACCACCTCCTTCAACTCATTCACAGATAGAGAAGATAATTCCCCTAAACTTTCCGGATCAGCCAAAATAACCTGTTGTGCCCGTTCGGGAGCTCTTCCGCTTCCCTGAACCCAGACATTTTCTTTCACCCCCTTCATGACAAAAAAACCGGTATCCGGACTATGGGCCCGCTCAGCTCTTCGACCATTTACGTATAATTGTTCAAATTTTTTCCGGCTATTTTTTATATCCGGGATATCAGCGACCCAGTATCCCTGCTCATTCTTTCGGATATTCTTTATTCTTATCCCTCCGGAAAATACGGGTTTATTACCATCTCCGGCACAATAAATAACCGGATAAAGATCCGTTCCGCTATCTTCCGGCCACAAAACCAAAGGCTCCTTCATCCGGTAATTGCCGTCCTGAACAATCACATGAATTGTATCTCCGGGAGGTTTTTCTTTTCTTAATTCACGCAGACGGTCACGTACCCCCTGCAGGCTTGCCAGGGGATGATCATAACTCCCTGAAGCATTGTCTTTCCCGTTAGGGGCAATATATAACGTCTGTGAATGTCCGGAAGAATTAATAATCAACCCTACCAACATAAAAAATAAAAAGCAAAAAGAATTCTGTTTCATTTTTGATTATAATTTTTCAGTTTAAACGTCCAGGCGTAGCAAGAAGACATTTTATTGAACTTCACATCCCGGACATCAATCTTCATTTTCCCATTCTTATATTCCCAGGGAATATTACCTTTTCTGCCTAAAAGTGTCACTTTTGTATTCTCCGGAGGTTCAGAGATGTTCAGTTCCAGAAAATTCTCCGGCCATTCCAGGGCAATGGCATACACATTTCCGTAATTAGACGTATAGGCAACCGTCTGCTTCAGTGATCAATACACAGCATTTAGCCCATGCACAGCACCAACATCATTTGATACATACAGATTATTTTCAGGTATAATTTCTTTTTTCCCTGCCGGGACCGTTTTCCCTGCTTCTTTAAACAACGTTGCCCACTCCCCGGGACGATACAACTCCGCTTTAAACAACGGGGCAAAATCACGGTAAGTAAAATCTTTTCCATATACCCGCTTCATGAAGTTGGTCCGCAGGGTATCCCCCACCTGCAATCCTCTGAGATACCACTCTCCATATGATTCCTTTCCTCCATAAGCCGGAACGGAATAAACACCCCAGTGGATAAAAATTCCGGGTTTGGCATCCTTGAACCACCGGGGATAAGGCCTTTTCTGTAACGTTGCACAATCCGGCGGCCAG
>CAYLJE010000043.1:0-18066 GCA_964383915.1 uncultured Rikenellaceae bacterium | reverse complement strand
ATACTCTCGAAGCTAAGTTTCTCAGCCCCCGTTTTGTAATCTATCAGCCTTACCCGGCCATGGCTACGGTCGATCCGGTCTATTTTCCCGCCCAGATTCACAGACAAAGCGCTCCGGTTCACGGAAATTTTCTTTTCTTTTTGTACATTCTGCTCCAGACCAATCGGGGTAAAAGGGATAAACTGTCTGTCATATTCCAGCACCTTTCCAACATATTTCACCAGTGATGTTTTCAGAATCAGAAGGGTTCCTGTAAAAAAGTTGCGGGGATGCTCCGCTCCTCCATACAATACCTCACGAAAACTTTCATCAACCACTGTTTCAATCCTTTCTTTTTTTATGATATCTTTTAATATTTCCGTTCCGACTTCAACATTCACAAAAGGTTTATAAATTATCTCCAGCGCTTTGTGGATGAGTCTCCCGAACAAAGCAGCATCCACATCTTCGGTCATCTCTTCAGGTTCTCCGATACCGGCAACATATTTAAAATAAAAACGAAGCCGGCAGGTAAGGTATGTATTCAACGCACTGGGGGACAAGTATTTTTTTTCAGACAGTTCATAAAGGCGGTTCAGGGCCATCTCATTTTTTTCCACTTTCAATTCTTTGCCGGCAGACAATGCGGGATTAAAATAGAGATTTTTTTCCTGTATATTCCGGTGTGTCAGATAATGTAACTGACTGATAAACCTGCTTTTCTCTCCGGTCTGTCCCCCCTCCGACTCGGTATGCCAGACCAGCACTACCTGGCGGGCCCGCTGCATAAGTCTGAAGAAATAATAAGCGTACACAGCATCCCGGTGTTCATAAGCGGGTAATCCAAAGCCTTTCCGCAGGGAATACGGGATAAAGGATGCTGTTGCCGCCGGACCCGGCAGGTTTCCTTCATTCACAGACAAGATAATCACCCGGTCAAAATCGAGCAAACGGGTTTCCAGCACGCCCATAACCTGTATCCCCTTCAGGGGTTCTCCGTAAAAAGAGACAGTGGACTGCCGTGCCAGATACAACAAAAGGTTTAAATAACCGGTCACCGGCAGAAGCAGATGTTCTTCTTCCAGAAAATCATTCAGGCGGTTGACCAGAAGATAGAGCTGGTAATATACTTCCATGTTCAGATTCGTTTCAGGACGGGAGGTCTCGTCAGAGGGTTGCCGGATGATCTTATACAACACATCTAATAATTGCCCGGCATAACTCACAGGATTTCCCGGCACACTAAAAAGCGGGCCCAGCATTTCCGAACCCGGAATTTCTTCAGCAGAGAAATAAACGATATTCAGCTTTTTAATTTTTCCCTCCCACCGGTTCCATTCCGGTTTTTTGAAAGAATTCAGCAGAGGATTATGTAAGAGATTAAGAACATCCTGATAATAGAACAACCACTGTTCGTGTTCTTTTTCAGACCTGTTTTTCAACATAGTCAGGGCTGCATCAAAGAAAGCAAATACGGGAGAATCCAGCAGCGGGTATCCCATGGTTACATTGACATCTCCTGCTGCACCGGGTAAAGCATGCAAAACAGGCAAAAGCAACTGTTCATCTCCGAGCACCACAGCAATACGTTCCTTCTGCAAGGCATCCTCCTGCAACCATTCTTCCAGCACCTGCTGTACCACCCAGGCCTGCGCTGTCCGGTTGGGAGAGGAAAAGACCCTGATCTCCTTATCACTATTGAGCAAACCATCAAAGACATCAATATCTATCGGTGGAGGAAACTGTTTCAGGTACTTCCTGACAAAACGTCCGGCATCGTGTCCAGGCAGATCTGCTGACGATCTTGTCTCAAGGTAAGCCTCATCATAATCCCAGAAGAAATAAGCTTTTCCGTTGGTTTTCAGATATTTAAACAAAGCCTCTTCTGCGGGCGTCAATGCATTAAAACCGACCAGATAAAGAGGTGCTGTCAATGCCTCATGCAAGGAAGTATGGTTGACCATCTCTTCTATGTCCCGGTACAACATCCCCTCGTAAGCCATTTCTTTTTCTTCCAGCACGGACCTGTATTGTATATATACCTCAAATAATTTCTCCCACACCTCCATAAATTTTCCGGCATGTCCTTCCCGGCTATTCTCCGGAAAATGATCCCAGAACTGCCGGATCAATTTTATCTGTTCTTCCGTAAGATAAGACATATCCTGTGACAGCTCCTGTACTGCCTGCAGGTTTCTGAAAAGATCCCGCGCATCCACCCGGTATTTATCTATATCGTCAAAATCTCCCAGCAATATTTCTCCCCATGGATAAAAATCTTCAAAAGATTCACTACTGCCTGTCACCTTGCCATAAACAGTATGCAGTTCCATCACCAGACGCAAGGTCTCTGACACCTTCTTTCCTGACAGCGTTTCAACATACTCACGGATGGTATAGATAAGCGGAGCCCACACCGGCGTATCGGTAAAAGAAGCAATGGCATGATTGAAAAAGAGGCCGGCCCGACGGTTGGGGAAAACTACTTTTACCGGTTGGCGGTTTTTCAAATGTTTTTGAAAAACATATTCCGCCACCTTATTTATAAAACCTTCGTTCATCTTCCTCTTTATTTTTTTTTCACAAATCTTAATTTACAAGCCCCTTCTGCCTGTAATGTTTTTACTTTTTACTTTTCATAACATTTCCCTTGCCAGGTATCTCTTTCTTCCATCCGTTTCACAATCTCCTGCATTAAACCATCTGTTCTTCTCCTTCCAAAACCCGGGGTGGTCAAAAATTCCGGTGGTGCTTCGCTGATAAGTCTTTCCACAGCGATGGAAGGTCTCAGCCTTTCCAGGAAGTCAATTACAAACTCCCGGTATTCCTCCCAGGAAAACAGATCAAAATATTCGGGATGGTTACGGAACTCTTTTGCCATCACAGTTTGCCTGATGATCTGCAGTTGATGCAACTTTATCATATCCAGAGGCAGGGAGGAAAGAACCGCTGCTTCTGCCAGCATCTCCTGCCGGCTTTCACCGGGGAGGCCCAGGATCAGATGTCCTCCCACAGGAAGGTTCCGCTCTGCTGTTTCTTTTATTGCCCGGACGCTCCGGTCAAAAGTATGTCCGCGGTTTATCCGTTTCAGCGTTTTATCATAACACGACTCGATACCATATTCCAGACCGACAAACACCTTGTGCGACAAAGTCACGAGATAATCCAGTATCTCTTCGTCCACACAATCAGGCCGGGTAGAAATAATCAAACCTGTCACCCCTTCGACAGCCAGGGCTTCTTCATATTTTTTCTTCAGCTCATCCGGGGGAGCATAGGTATTGGTGTAGGCCTGAAAATAAGCCAGGTATTTATGAGCCCGGCGGTATCTGTTCCGGTGAAATTCCATTCCCTCATGCAGTTGCTGTACAATGGATTTATCAGGATGACAGTAGGACGGATTAAAAGCATCATTATTACAGTAAGTACACCCCCCCCGCCCAAGCTTTCCATCCCGGTTGGGACAGGTAAATCCGGCATCCACGGAGAGTTTCTGAACACGTTCACCAAAAAGGGAACGGTAATACGCCGAGGCCTGATAGTAGGGTTGTGTTGTGCCCCAGGCAAAAACCGTTTTCTGAAAGTCTTGTCCTGTCTTATCCATCTACCCGTATCCTTTTATTCAACAAAACATACCATATTACCCCGGATACATTTTTATATCCCATATTTTTCAGACTCTCAACATACTTACGTACCTGAGAAACATACTGTTCCTCCTCCGTCTCCCCGAATTTATAATCCACCACCACTACTTCATTCTCTCTGATCATCACCCTGTCGGGACGTAACATCCGCCCGTCCTGATGGATGATGGTAGCCTCATTACGGACTTCCCATTTCCCGGAAAACCAATCTTCCACATCTGGCTGTTGTAAAAATTTTCCAATCTCTGTTTTCATAGGTTCAAAGTCTGCTTTGGGTATTTGCCCTGCTGCCACGCTCTGCCGCAATACCGGTTCTAAATCTTCTTTTGTTCTGATTCCGGCAAGCAAAGTATGATAGAGGTTTCCCCGGTCAATTTTTTCCTGGTAACCGGCCCCTGTAAGGATAAAAAAACGCTGGCCCTGCCGGACGATACGCAAACGATCAAAAGCCGTATGCACAGGATACCTGTCCACAACTACGCCTCCGGCAGAAGCAACAGTCCCGGGAGAAAACAAATCTCCTGCCTCAAAAATATTTCCGGTTTCATCCACATGCAAACCCGCTTTTTGTAGCTTGTCGTGGGTTTCCCGGCCTGTTATAACAGACTGCAGTGTTTCTTTTAATAAACGGGCCGTATCACCTGTTCTTTTCCCTGTCACCGAGTAAACATACAGGCGTTCCCCGGCCCTTGTAAAAGCCACATACAATAAATTCAGGCTGTCAATATATTTAGCAAAATGTTCATTCAGGTAATCCTTCCGGAAATATGTTTTCAGCAACTCTTTCCGGTAGTTCACCGGCACCATGCTGATCCGGTTAAAAGGTTCCTCCTGCGGCCTGCACCAGAGGCTCTCCCGGCCGCCATTATGCTCAAAATTCCAGTCGGCATAAGGGATGATCACCACTTCAGCGCCTAACCCCTTGGCCTTATGTATGGTCATCACACGCACTGCCTCCACTTCTTCGGGCATCTGAAGTGACACAGTATCACCCTGCTCATCCCACCAGTCAAGGAAAGCTGCCGGGGCGGCACTTTTTTTGTTTATAAAATCGGTAAGCAGATTCTGAAAAGTATAAAGGAACGGGACCTCCCCGGCTCTTTCATGGAGTGAAAAGAACCGGATTATTTCCTGTACTGTCTCTGTCAATGGCAAACTGTATAACCGGGCTATCCAGTCAGGGGTAACCGGCGGGATGAAAGTAAAAATACGCTCCGGCCCGCGAACTTCTTCCAATAACTTTTCATGATAACGGGGAAGTCCGTTTACAGCTTCTTCATCAGTAATCTGTACGTATAAATACCATAGAACAGCAAAATTCAGTAAATCCTCAGGATCAGAAAGATATCGGATAAAAGCTACTACAAACCGCACCGCCACAGATCCGGTCAGATAGAGAGAATCTTCAGAAACCAGCGGATAAAAAGAGGTATTTTTGCCGGCATTTTGCCTTTCCAGAAGGAACCGGGTTATCTCCCGGCCTTCCTCATTGGTCCTGACCAAAAGAACGATCTGTCCGGGGTGGTATCCTTCCGACAACAAAGTCTCTATTTTTTCAGCCACTTTTTTCGAAGCTTTCTTTTTCCAATCATCATCTCCGTTATCTTCCAGAAAACGCACCGACACATAACCTCCCTGCCTTCCCGGGACCACCTCCTGCGTTACTTCATCCCCGGAATAAATCTGATCTAATATGGCTTTTTGATTATCCAAACCGGGAATCCTTTCAAAAAAAGGATGCTCTTTCAGGAAATTTTTAAAACCGGACTCATAAAGTGTCCAGAGAGACACGGGGGCAGATATAAAAAATGCATTGTTAAAACGTACCACCTTTTCGAGACTGCGGTTGTTGTGCTTCAGTATCTTTTTTTTCATTTGATCTCCGGCAAAATCACGGGGTAACCTTACACCCATAATCTCCCAGTCTCCATTACGCCACCGGTAAATGGATTGTTTAATATCTCCGACAATCAGAGACAGATAACCCGAAGAGATACTGTTCTTTACCAAGGGTTTAAGGTTCTCATACTGGATATAAGAGGTATCCTGGAATTCATCGATCATGTAATGCCGATAAACCTGACCCAGCTTTTCATAGATAAAAGGCATTTCATTCTGTCCGATGACCTCCCGGATAAAAGCCCCCACCTCGGTAATAAGAAAAAGATTTTCTTCTCTCATCCACCGGAATAACTGACTGCGCAGATCAGACAGAATCCCCAGCATATAAATCTGCGACCGGATAGCCAGGGCCGTATAATAAGCGGTATAATTATTCATAAAATAAGTATAGATACGTATGATCAGGGGCTGCAAATGCTCATCAACCACCTGTGTCAGCCATGGATCCCTTCGATTTTTGGCTGTGAGCCATACTGCAGAATCTCCCAAGGCACCCAGGAATCTTTTGCCAAACTTATAGTTTCCGTTTGCCAGTTTTTGAAAAATGCCGGCCACTCCGTTCTTCCCACTGGAAAAATCAGACACCTCTACCCTGCCGGCTTCCATTGCTGTAAGTCCTTCCCTGCCATAAGCTTGCATGCGTTGATCAAAGACATGAATAATCTGTTGCAGGCGCCGTAAGTATTCTTTCCCGATAAAATCCTTATCCGTTATCCGTTCCAGTTCACCCGGGGTGATCATCTTAAACTGTTCAGAAAATATCTGGTTTCCTCGGGCAACGATCAGCTTTCGTATATCCCATTTTCCTGATTCTTCGCTTTCCTCATCCATGAATTTCACCAACCATTCCAGCAGCATTGGTTTTTCATCCACGCTTTTCATAAAAAGATCTACCACCCGTTCCAGGGTCGTTTTTGTATCCAGTTCGATATTGTAACCAAACTGCAGGTTCAGTTCGCGGGCAAATCCCCGCAGTACACGTTGAAAGAAGCTATCTATGGTCTGTACGGAAAAAGAAGAATAATCATAGAGTATCATGCGGAGGGCACGAACAGCCCGGTTACGTACCATTTCCCGGCTCTCCTTTAACTCTTCCGGCATGTTTTTCAGGTAAGCAGCAGCTTCTTGTACCTCCTCCAGATGTTCATAACCGGATAATCCCGTCTTCGACAATCCAAAAAGCACACGCACGATCCGGCCCTTCATCTCCGCAGTGGCTTTGTTGGTAAAAGTGACAGCCAGGATATGGCGGTATTTCTCCGGATCCCGCATCAGTAAGGTCAGGTAATTCAGCACCAGTGCAAAAGTTTTTCCTGTCCCGGCCGATGCATGATAAACTTTAAGCATGCTCAGATTTTTTAAGATGTAAATGTAACCATATTTTAAATTTATTATCTTTATGGGAAAATTTAAAAACATTACAAAATGACCTATACTCCCGATAAAAAAAGATATTCCCGCATCAACTACACTCGTAGCGGAGACAGTGGATTACTTCTGCCACCCGTTTCATTGGGTCTGTGGCATAATTTCGGTCATGTGGATGATTATGAAACCGGCAGACAAACAGTCCTTACGGCTTTTGACCACGGCATCATCCATTTCGACCTGGCCAACAACTACGGACCTCCTCCGGGCAGTGCCGAAGAGAATTTCGGAAAGATACTGAAGAATGATCTGGCTCCTTATCGTGACGAACTGATTATCTCAACCAAGGCAGGGTACAGAATGTGGGATGGTCCTTATGGGGAATGGGGCTCCCGGAAATATTTACTGTCCAGCCTGGATCAGAGCCTGAAACGCATGGGACTGGAATATGTAGATATTTTCTATTCACATCGTTTTGATCCGGACACCCCCCTGGAAGAAACCATGGGAGCGCTGGCGCATGCAGTCAAACAAGGAAAAGCTTTGTACGCCGGCATCTCCAATTACGATCCGGACACCACACGACAGGCCGCTGAAATACTTAACTCTTTAGGAACGCCTTGCGTAATCCACCAGGCCCGTTATTCCATGCTCGACCAATGGGTAGAAAAAGGCCTCCTTGATCTTTTGGACGAAAAAAGAATCGGGTGCATTGCTTTCTCTCCTCTGGCACAGGGACTTCTTACTGACAAATACCTGAAAAATATTCCCGAAAATTCCAGAGCTGCCAATCCTTATGGGTTCCTGCAAAAATCAGCTATTACGCCTGCACTGGTAAGGATGCTGAATAAATTGAATGATTTGGCAGCTAAACGGGGACAAAGCCTGGCACAAATGGCCCTGGCCTGGGTGTTAAAGGACCCCCGCGTAACTTCTGTACTTATCGGAGCACACAGTAAAGAACAATTGCTCAATGCATTAAAATGCACTGAAAACACCGATTTTACCATTGAAGAACTGAATCTTATCGATGAATACTTAAAAGAATAAGCGAAAACAAGAGACAAAACCTGGTATTTCTCTCAACTAAATAATAAATTATGAAAAAACTTCATCCTTCTATTTTTTTTGCATTTATTCTTTTGTTCCTTGTCTCCTGTACACAGCATACACCTACCTCCCTGCCGGGGACATTAAATGACGGCTCCGTGCTGTTACCTAATCATTACCTGCTAACGCCTGCAGGAAAACAGATTCCCGTGGGGGACTTACCTCTGAATATGATCGTGAGTCCTGATGGTAAATACCTGGCTGTGACCAACAACGGCTACAGCGAACAATTTGTCTCCATCATTGATATCGCCCGGCAGAAACAGGTGCAGACCTTACCGGTGAGGGCTTCCTTTTTTGGCCTTGATTTCAGTGCCGATGGGAAAAAGTTGTTTGTTTCCGGTGGCGGGAAAGATGAAATCTATGTTTTTACACGTAAAGACACGCTGTTTACCAGAACTGACACCATTTCTATCCTATCAGGCTCCCCCAAAAAGCAATTTGTCATGGGGATAAAATCTGCAAATAAAGGACAGATATTATATGTCGCAACAAGAACATCCAAAGAACTTCTTAAGATATCAGTCCCGGATAAAAAAATCCTTCAAAGGCTTCCTTTCGATCATTTTCCGTATGATGTGGTAGCAGGCCCCGAAGGGAAGAACATCTATGTAAGTATCTGGGGAGGACATGCTGTCGCGGTCGTTCATGCTGAAAACCTGACTTTATTGAAAAACATTCCCGTAGGTGATCATCCCAATAAAATGACTTTGGCTGCGGACGGACGGCTTTTTGTAGCCAATGCCAATACGGATAATATTTCCGTGATAGATACCAAAACCAATACGGTTCCGGAAACCATCTCCGTCTCGCCTTATAAAAATGCCCGTTACGGGTCCACACCCAACGGTCTTGCTGTAACCCCGGACAGTAGAACACTCTATGTTGCCAATGCGGACAACAATGATGTGGCTGTAATTGATGTTTCAACCCCCGGCAAATCATCTGTTACAGGACTGATCCCGGCAGGCTGGTATCCCACTGCCACCGCTTTGTCCAAAGACGGAAAAATACTCTTTATCGCCAACGGCAAAGGAGTCCGTTCCAAACCAAATCCACAGGGTCCCATCCCAACAAAAAGAGGATACCACAGCAAACAATATATAGGTAATTTATTGTGGGGTACTGTTTCCGCCCTTCCCATACCGGATAAAGAACAACTGGCATCGTTTACCAACCAGGTAAACAAAAATAACGGCTGGGACAAGCGCTCCAACAATAAGTACCAACAAAAAAATAATAAACCTCATGCTGTTCCTTCCCGGCCAGGAGATCCTTCGTTCATTAAACATGTCATTTATATCATCAAAGAAAACCGTACTTACGATCAGGTTTTGGGGGATCTGCCCCAGGGAAACGGAGATTCTTCGTTGGTATTATTCGGGAGAAATATCTCCCCGAATCACCATAAGATTACAGAAACATTTACCCTCTTTGATAATTTTTACGTGGATGCCGAAGTAAGCGCCGACGGTCACGAATGGTCTACCGGGGCTATTGCTACCGACTTTGTGGAAAAGACCTGGCCCACCAATTATTCCGGACGGGGTGCCGGTTATCCCTCGGAAGGAAATTATCCCATTGCTTCACCGACGATCGGGTATATCTGGGATATGGCTGCTAAAAAAAATGTTTCTTACCGCAGTTATGGCGAATTCATAAAAATCGGTCATGACAGCCTCTCTCCTACTTATACAAATATGAAAAATCTGAAAGGACATTTTGATCCTGATTTCCGCCCGTGGGATCTGGATTATCCTGACACCCTAAGGGCCAGAGAGTTTATCCGTGAAATGCATGCATACGAAAAAACCGGCAACTGGCCCCATCTGATGATCATGCGATTACCCAATGACCATACCTATGGAACAAAGCCCGGGAAACACACCCCGCGGTCTATGGTAGCAGATAATGATCTGGCCCTGGGCATGGTTGTGGATGCCGTTTCACACAGTAAGTTCTGGAAAGAAACAGCTATCTTCGTCCTCGAGGACGATGCGCAAAACGGCCCCGATCATGTGGATGCACACCGTTCTGTTCTCCTGGTGGCTTCTCCTTATTCAAAAAGAGGTTTTGTAGATCATAACATGTACTGCACCGTCAGTGTATTGAAAACCATAGAGCTCATGCTGGGATTGCCTCCGATGAGCCAGTATGATGCCGCCGCTTTCCCGTTAACGCCGGCTTTCACGGACCACCCCGATCTCACACCTTATAATCATCTGAAGAACACCTGGCCCCTGAACCGCTTTAATACGGAAACATCTTACGGAGCACAGACCTCCCTGCTGATGAACTGGGATGAAGAAGATGAGACTCCGGAACAGGGATTAAATAAAATACTGTGGAAATCCATCAAAGGAACACAGGCCAGGATGCCTGAGATTCATAATATGCGCTACAGGCAGTTATTCGGAAACTGAGAATATTTTATTGTCCAAAATGGTTTTGAATAGTTTTGGGGTCATCTCCTTCTCTCCTCCAGGACTTTCACCACATCTTCCAGGCTGAGGTCTTTGGCAACAAAGAGGGTGATGAGGTGGTACAACAGGTCGGCCGATTCGTTGAGGAAACGATCGAGGGTACCGTTCTCGGCTTCAAGGATGGTTTCGACGGCTTCCTCCCCTACTTTCTGAGCAATTTTTTTGATGCCGGCATCCAATAATTTTACAGTATAGGAGCCTTCGGGTCTTTTTTCTTTTCTTTCTTTCAGCAGGGTCTCCAGCTCTGTCAGAAAAGCCGCCGGAGCAGGATGGTTGGTCTCTCCCCAGCAGGTATCCGTGCCGAGGTGGCACACCGGCCCGTCCGGAATGGCACGCACCAGCAGGGTATCGCTGTCACAATCATCCTTTACTTCCACAAAATGCAGATAATTGCCACTGGTTTCTCCTTTTGTCCATAGTGTTTTCCGGCTGCGGCTATAGAAAGTAACCAGCTTATCGCGTAAGGTTTTCTCATATGCCTCCCGGTTCATATATCCCATCATCAGCACCTGGTAAGTGCGGGCATCCTGAATGATCGCAGGAATCAGGCCATTATTTTTATCAAAATCCAGTTCCATAATTATTATTTTTTTTAATGTTTTACAAGCGCACAGGCACTTGTTTTTCTTTCAGATATTTTTTCAGTTCTTTAATAGACAATTCATTATAATGAAACAATCCGGCAGCGAGGGCAGCATCAGCTTTGCCCGTTTTCCAGGCATCGTAAAAATCTTCCATCTTCCCGGCTCCGCCGGAGGCGATCACCGGGATGTCTATCATGTCAGATATTTTCGCCAGGGCTTCCAGCGCATACCCATGTCTTGTGCCATCATGATCCATAGAGGTAAAAAGGATCTCTCCGGCGCCCCGTTTTTCTCCTTCCTTGATCCACGCAAACAGTTCTTTCTCCGTCACTTTCCGGCCACCATGGGTAACTACCTGCCAGGTACCTTCCGGTGTCTGCCGGGCGTCCACAGCCAGCACAACACACTGGCTTCCAAAATGATAAGCCAGCTCTCCGATCAATCCCGGGTTTTTTACTGCTGCCGAGTTAACAGATATCTTATCCGCCCCGGCCTTCAGCAAAGCTTCCACATCTCTCACACTACTGATTCCTCCCCCAACGGTAAAAGGAATGTTCAGCGTAGCTGCCACATTCTTCACCAGTGATAACAGGGTTTTGCGTTTTTCATGGGTAGCTGTAATGTCGAGGAATACCAGTTCGTCGGCCCCTTCGTCACGGTAGTGTGCCGCCAGCTCCACCGGATCTCCGGCATCTGCCAGGTTGACGAAGTGAACACCTTTCACCGTCCTGCCGTCACGTACATCAAGACAGGGAATAATCCGGAAGGTAAGCATTTCACATAAATTTTTTTAAATCTTTTATTTTTATCTGTTCTTCCAGCAGGGCTTTTCCGAGGATCACCCCCCACACCCCCATTTCTTCCAGGGCTGTGATCTCCTCCACCGAAGAGATGCCGCCACTGGCAATCAGCTTCACATCTGAAAAAGCTTCTCTGATCTTCCGGTAAAGCGCCAGGTCAGCCCCCTGCATATTGCCATCACGACGGATAGCCGTCACAGACAGATATTCGACCCCCATCCCCGTAAGGTCCTCTACAATCTCTTGCCAGGTAGTCTGTGTCTCCTCCTGCCACCCCTCAACCACCGGTATCTCATCCCGCACATCCACGGCTGCTATGAACCGTTCGGAACCATAGTTCATCATCCACTGCCGCATAAGACCCGGAGCCTTCACTGCCACACTCCCGATATTCATCTTCCAGACTCCTGCAAAGAAAACCTGTTCTACTGCCTCCTCCGATCGCAGGCCTCCTCCGAAGTCTATACGGAGGTGTGTTGCAGAAGCAATCTTTTCCAGCATCTTTATGTTCTGCGGGCTGCCTGTCCGGGCACCGTCCAGATCCACCAGGTGGAGGTTCCGGAATCCTTCGGCGGCATAGCGCACGGCCAGGACAACAGGATCTTCGGCATATTCTGTTTTTTGATCGAAAGCTCCTTCTTTCAACCGTACTACTTTGCCCCCGAGCAGGTCGATGGCAGGAAATAACTCTATCATAACCGTAAAAAATTTTTTAATACCTGTTCCCCGGCCTTCCCGGATTTCTCCGGGTGAAACTGGGTAGCAAGGAAATTTTCTTTTTCCATCACCGCAGTAAAAGAAATTCCATACGCTGTCACGCCAGCCGTATCCACACTTTCTTCCGCATAATAGCTATGGACGAAATAAAAATAAGAAGCATCCGGTATATTTTCCAACAGACGGCTTGTTCCGGAATATACATTATTCCAGCCCATGTGAGGAATCTTCAGCCCAGCCGTTTTCTCTTCCCTGTGATGAAAATGGAAGACCTCCGCACCGAAGATACCCATCCCCTGTGTATCTCCTTCTGTGGTATGTCGGCACATCAGTTGCAGCCCGAGACAGATTCCCAGCACAGGCTGCGTAAGTTCCGGCAACAGCTTATCCAGGTTGTTTTCCTGTAAACGGGCTAAGGCGCTGGCTGCCTGACCCACACCGGGGAAGATGACTCTTTCCGCCTGTCTGATCTTCTCCGGATCACTGGTAAAAAGAGCCTCAACACCAAGTCGTTGCAAAGCATACAGCACCGACTGACTGTTACCGGCACCATAATCTACCACTGCTATTTTCCCCATTGTTCCGTTCCTTTCGTAGATGTCTCCCCTGCATCAGCCTGGCTGGCTACAGCCCTGCGCAAGGCCCTGGCAAACGCTTTGAAGATGGCTTCCGCTTTGTGGTGCTCATTGTTCCCTTCAGCCCGGATATGGAGCGTGCATTTTGCCGTATCGGTGAATGACTTGAAGAAATGATAAAACATCTCCGTTGGCATCTCTCCTATTTTCTCTCTTTTGAACTCCGTCTCCCATACCAGAAAGTTCCTTCCACCAAAATCCACGGCCACCTGTGCGAGGCTCTCATCCATGGGTACCGTGAAACCATAACGGGCAATGCCTTTCCCGTCACCCAATGCCTCTGTAAAAGCCTTTCCCAGCGCCAACGCCGTATCTTCTATCGTATGATGTTCATCTACATTCAGATCGCCTTCCACATTAATTTGAAGGTCCATCCCCCCATGAAAGCCCAGTTGTTCAAGCATATGATCAAAAAAACCTATACCGGTGGAAATTTTTGTTTTTCCGCTGCCGTCTAACGAAAGCTCCACTGTCACTTTTGTCTCACGCGTCTCCCGCCGTATTACAGCATGTCTCTGCCGGGAACGCAGGAAAGCACAGATACCCTCCCAGTTCAAGGTATCCAGTGCGATAATTCCTTGCAGTTGCTCCGCTCCGACAGAGGTATTCTCACCACCCAGACCACTCTGGTCATTTAACCAGATCCCCTGAGCCCCCAGGTTCTCCGCCAGCACCATATCCGTAATCCGGTCACCTATAACGAAAGAATTTTCCATATCATATTCCCCGGACAAATATTTTGTAAGCAAAGCGGTACCTGGTTTGCGTGTGGGAGCTTTATCCTCCGGAAGAGTCCGGTCAATGATCACATCCGAAAACCGTATCCCCTGATTTTCCAGGGTTTTCATAACAAACCGGTGCACCGGTTCAAAGTCTTTTTCCGGGAATACTTCCGTTCCCAGTCCGTCCTGATTGGTCACCATTACCAGTTCGTAGTCCATTTCCGTAACAATACGTGACAAGGCGCAGAACATATCAGGGAAGAACTCCAGTTTGTCAAAAGAGTCCAACTGATAATCTCCCGGTTCTTTCACAAGGGTACCATCCCTGTCAATAAACAATACCTTTTTCTTTCTATTCATTGTTGTGACAATTACTTTTTATTTTTTTCACGGGCATAATTTTCCAGTACTTTCATCAGCAGTTCATTTTCCTCCTGTGTCCCTACCGTAATCCGGACAGCTTTTCCGCATCCGGGGATTCCCGGACGTATCCGCACCACAATACCTGTCTCCACAAGAAAACGGTATATCTCCTCCGGGTCATCAAAACAGACCAGTAAAAAATTGGCATCCGAAGGATAAACCTTTTTCACTTTATAATAATTGACAAGAAAACCTGCCAGTTTTTCTCTTTCTTCAAGGATTTTTTCTACTATCTCCTTTTGTGCTTTATCTTCAAAACGCATCGAAGCCATAGCCAGGGTCAGACGGTTCACATTGTACGGCAGTTTCACACGGTTCATCCAATGAAAAACTTCCGGGGAGGCAAAAGCCATCCCCAAACGTATGCCGGCGAGACCGCGTGCTTTACTAAAAGTCTGAAGGACCACCAGTTTGTCATAATCCCGGATCAGAGGCAATATGGATTTCTCAGGGGCAAAGTCAATATAGGCTTCATCCACAATCACCAGTCCCTGGAAATTTTCCAGTAACTCCACTACTCGTTTTCTATCCATCACATTTCCCGTCGGATTGTTAGGAGAACAAAGAAAGATCATACGGGTGTTTTCGCCAACCTGCTTCAGAACGGTCTTTGTATCGGGCTGCAATGTTTCATCCAGCGGTACTTCCCGGATGTCAGTGCCATGGATATTTGCCAGCACTGCGTACATGCCATAGGTAGGAGGCATCAGCACCACCTCATCCCGCCCGGGTTCACAGAAGGTACGAAACAACAAATCAAGAATCTCGTCACTGCCATTCCCAAGAAAAACCTGTCTGGCAGATACCCCTTTTTCCTTTGCAATTCTTTCTTTCAGAATCTTTTGATATGGGTCGGGGTATCGGTTCAGTGCTCTTTCATTGAAGACAGCCAGATCTCTTCCTGTCTCCGGGTCTCTCATCACGAGCTGCATCTCCCCGGGATAAGGATTTTCATTGGCATCCATCCATACCACTGCTTCTCCGGAAAACTCATCCCGTGCTGAAGCATAGGGCTCAAGGCTCAGGATGTTTTTGCGGACCAGGTCTGATATACGTCTCTTCTTTGTCATTTTATCTACTTCGTTTTGTCATTTGCAACCTCCGGCTGCGTCATTTATTGTCAATTTTTCATAATCGGTCCGGAAATAACGTGCCCGCAGGGCGCTAATGACCATTTAATGACACATGCTTCGTATGCTAATGACTATTCATCTTTTATCTTCCATTCTGATGTTTACTGCTCTTCTATGTCCCTCCAGTTTCTCCGCTGCGGCCATGATCTGGATCACCGGGCCGATCCGCTGCAGGCCTTCCGGGGTGATCTTCTGTACGGTCATTTTCTTCAGATACGAATCCAGCGATACTCCGCCATATACCCTGGCGTAACCATTGGTGGGCAGGGTGTGATTGGTTCCCGAAGCATAATCTCCCGCACTCTCCGGGGTATAATGACCTAAAAAGACAGAACCGGCATGGCGGATATTTTTCAGCATTCTATCCGGGTCTTTCACTGCGAGGATCAGATGTTCGGGAGCATAGAAATTGGATATTTCCGTCGCTTCCTTCGCATCCCGGCAGACGATAATTTTTCCATTTTCAAGCGATTTCCGGGCAATCTCTTCCCGTGGTAATATCTCCAGTTGACGTGTTATTTCCTGTTTTACCCCCTCGCGTAGTTTTTCTATCCAGGTCACCAGGATCACCTGACTGTCTGTTCCATGTTCGGCCTGTGAGAGCAAGTCGGCAGCCACCCATGCAGGACGAGCGGTCTCATCGGCTATCACCAGCATTTCCGAGGGGCCGGCAGGAATATCTATCGGTGTGCCTGTCTGTTGTGCCCATTGCTTGGCTGCTACAACATACTGATTTCCGGGGCCAAAAATCTTTTCCACTTTAGGGACAGACTCTGTTCCCAACGCCATGGCCGCAATGGCCTGTATGCCTCCTGCGCAAAATACCTTATGAACACCAGCCAGGTTGGCAGCATACAGAATCTCCGAGGCTACCCGGCCTTCCCGTCCTCCGGGAGTGCAAAGAACAATATTACGACATCCGGCAATCGATGCAGGCACAGCCAGCATAAGTACGGTAGAAAAAAGAGGGGCTGTTCCGCCGGGGATATACAACCCTACGGTTTCAATAGCCCGGTTTTCCCGCCAGCAGGTTACCCCGGGCATCGTCTCTACCCCCGACTCACGGATTAACTGATTTTCATGAAATCTCCGGATATTTCCGGCGGCCAGCTTCATCGCCTTTTTCAGAGGTTCCGGAATTTTTAATCCGGCGGCCCGGATTTCTTCCCGGCTCACTTCCATTGATTCCGTCACAAAACCATCATAACGGGCAGTGTATTCCCTAACGGCCTTATCCCCTTCTTTTTCAATACGTTCAAAAATTTCACGAACCAAAGTTTCCAGTTGGGTCTGCTCCAGCTCCGGACGCCGGAGTAGTTCTTTCCATTTTGCTTTGTCGGGATAACGATATGTTTCCATGATTTACAATACCATTTTTTCAATCGGAATAATCAAGATTCCCTGGGCACCATTGGCTTTCAGTTGGTCAATGACCTGCCAGAAATCATCTTCGCTGATCACCGAGTGTACCGAACTCCAGCCACTCTCAGCCAGGGGCATGATGGTCGGGCTTTTCATCCCGGGAATGATTTGTTTGATGATATCCAGTTTATCATTGGGGGCATTCAGCAGAACATATTTGTTGGTTCCGGCTGCCAGCACAGATCTGAGGCGAAATATCAGGGACTCCAGGATTTCTTTTTTATCTGCCTGAAGGCCGGAACCGGTAGCCAACACCGCCTCTGAGTCAAGAATCTTCGTCACTTCTTTCAGCCGGTTTTGAAACAAAGTACTTCCGGAAGAGATCAGGTCACAAATCCCGTCAGCCAGACCGATATTGGGCGCTATCTCCACCGAGCCGGATATCTCATGTATCTGTGCCTCCATATGATTCTCTGCCAGAAATTTCTTCAGGGTATGTGGATAGGAAGTAGCTATTTTCTTCCCCTGCCAGAAAGAAAGTCCGGGATAATCTATATTACGCGGTATAGCGAGGGAAAGATGACACCTGGCAAAGCCCAGTTTCAATACAGGCTGCAATTCTTCTCCTTTTTCCACCAGGAGGTTTTCCCCTATGATGGCAGCATCCACCACCCCGTCACGGACATAGTTGGGGATATCCGAGTTCCTGAGGAACAGTATCTCGAGTGGGAAATTCGATGTTTGCACCCGTAACTGTTCCTGTCCGTTGCTGATGCGTATGCCCGCCTCACGCAGCAACTTTAAAGAACCGTCACGCAAACGTCCTGATTTCTGAATGGCAATACGCAGCATTATCTTTTCCATATCATATGTCATTAAAAAAGCCCGCAACAGCGGGCTTCAGGTTATTATATTTTCACTATTCAGATCATATCATACACCCTCTGCACGCCTATTGACGCGAACAATAATGATGGTGATGATGATAAATCCTGTTCATAATTCTTCTTTTGTCCTGCAAAGATAAATGATATTTTCCGTAATTTGCAATAGTTGAAAGTTTTTTAAATGAAATCACGTCATAATATCTTTCATTCTATTTCGAATCCCGATCTCAAGACCTCGTATTTCCGCTAAACTTTTCATCCTTCCGTAAAGGGAATAACCCGGATAATTAATCTCTTCAAGATCGCCCAGTATT
>CAYLJE010000042.1:0-18159 GCA_964383915.1 uncultured Rikenellaceae bacterium | reverse complement strand
TGGTCAAACGGTTCCGATTCATCATCCATTGTGATTGATACAAATACCCCTGCCGGCAGTAAATACTATAAAGTGACAGTTACCATTGGAAGTGATACTTATACTGATTCGGTTAAAATAAATTATGATCTTCCCGTGGCCTTGTCGCAAACCGACTATTGTTTCCCCGAAGGTGATAGTGTAACGGTTACTGCTGAGCAGAACGAATCCTATATCTGGGATAGTGGTGATACAACGCGAAGTGTTACTTTTACTGACCCTCACAGGGTGCCGACTGTAACGGTAGCTGATCTACATGGCTGTAAGAATAAGGCAACAGCTCATTTTGAGCTAAATTCAAATCCTGCTGATTTCCGGTTACCTTCCGATACTACTATCTGCAAGGATCAGAACCTGTATATTGATGCAAACGGATATACGGGAAGCGATATATACAATAAATTCCACTTTTCATGGAGTACCGGGGATACAACGAACAGTATCTCATTTAGCGGCACGAATCATGATGTCGGGTCGTACGATGTAAGTGTAAGTATTTTGAACAAAACCGGTTCCCTCGGTTGTGCCAGTTCCGATACGGTGAAGATAAACGTGGATAACTGTACGGGAATCAGTGATCATGTAATGAATGAAGTAAATATCTATCCTAATCCCTCAACCGGGAAATTCACTATTGACGGAGAACATATTGAAAAAATAGCGGTCTATAATGCAATAGGAGAGTTGATTTATGCAAAGGAAAATAATATTCATGAGATTGATCTTAGCCGGCAACCCGCTGGCATTTATCTGTTGAGACTCCGGGTTAATGACCAGGTTACTACGCGAAGATTAATCATTGAATCCGGGCAAAAATAATTTTGCTGTTGCTTATAATGATGTAATTGTCAGAGGGGATTTTCTGTATTCCTTATCTTTGTTATAGATTTGGGGCCATCATGAAGTATTTTCCGTTTATTATCCGTATGCTGGTTATTGCGTTGTCCGGATGGACACTAATGGGGATGACTGTGGATGCCGGGGAAGGAAATGAAAGAATGTCCCGCAGTTCTCCGGATTTAATGAATCCCGGGGATCATGCCCCGGACAGCAGTTTGGCCGGTTATGATGTCCACTGGTATTTCCCGGACCTCGAAGTCAATGATACAAATACTTTTATCCGGGGTAAAGCGGAGGTGATGGCCACGGTTGTCTCGGATACTTTGCTTACATGGACCCTTCAACTGACCGATTCACTTACTGTGGACTCGGTAAAATTCAATGGCATAACGCTTCCTTTTACCCATGCGTCGGATCTCCTGATCATGCAATTACCTTATTTTTTATTGCAGGGAGATATGATAGACGCCAAGGTTTTTTATCATGGGACTGTTCCTACGGGAGGGTTTTTTAGTGCCATGACCAGCAAGGAAGATGACCAATGGAAACAACGGGTTACCTGGACACTGTCCGAACCGTTTGTTGCCATGGACTGGTTCCCGTGTAAACAGGATCTGACGGACAAAGCCGATTCATGTGCAGTATGGGTGACAGTGGACAGCTCCCTGTATGCCGGGTCAAACGGGGTACTGCAATATGTGGATACACTCTCGAATGGATCCCGTCTCAGATACCGCTGGAACCATCATCATCCCATTGATTATTATTTGATCAGTCTGGCAGTATCCGATTACCGGGTGTATGATCTGTATGCCCACCTCCGGGGAGTCGGTGGAGATTCTTTGTTGATCCGGAATCTGATATACCGTGATCCTGCCTATCTGGCTGCGGAAAAAGAGCATATCGACCGGATTGTTCCTATTATCGAACTTTTTTCCCGTTTATTTACAACCTATCCTTTTGCGGATGAAAAATATGGACATAGTCTGGCCCCAATGGGGGGAGGCATGGAACATCAGACCATGTCCACTATTGCCGGTTTTGGTTTTACGGTTATCGCTCATGAGCTGGCACACCAATGGTTCGGCGATCATGTTACCTGTGCTACCTGGCAGGATATTTGGATAAACGAAGGCTTTGCTTCCTATGCCGAATACCTTGCCCTCGGGAATCTGGAATCCCGGAAAGCTGCGGATGACTGGATGACCAATGCCCATGTCAGGGCCATGAAAGAACCCGACGGCAGTGTGTATATCCCTTTTGAAGATGCAGGAAATATTTCCAGGATATTTAATTATAATTTATCTTACAAAAAAGGAGCTTCTTTTTTACATATGATCCGTTATGAGTTGGCAGATGATTCTTTGTTTTTTGCTGTTCTCCGGGCATACCAGAAAAAATATGCTGACAGCGTGGCTACGGGCAAGGATTTTGAGCATGTGCTGGAAGCAGTCTCAGGTAAAGATTTTAAAGATTTTTTTGATCAATGGTATGATGGAAAAGGATACCCCCGGGAATCTTTATCATGGTTTCAGGATCGGGATAGCTTGTTTATCCGGAGTATTCAGACACCTTCCGGGTCAACACCCCTGTTTAAGATGCATTTTGATATCCTGATTCATTCTGATTCTGGCGATACCCTCGTCAGGGTGTTCCAGAAAGAAAACAACCGGCTTTTTGTAATTCCTTTCAGACAGCCTGTTTTGCAGGTGATTCCCGATCCGCATCATTGGATGCTTATGGAGGTGTCTTCCGTTTCCCATGTCATATCACCTGGCGACCGCGAGGGAAATATTGTCCTTTATCCCAACCCTGCACAGGATGAAGTATTTATCTATCCGCCTGTTTCTATTCCGGAGATGAATATTAAAATCATGGACATTAAAGGTAAAACGATAGCATATTACAGACTTATAAAATATCCTTATCGTCTGGATGTGTCCAAACTGCCGCAGGGGATTTATCTCTTCCGGATAGAATCAGGAAAAAATGCCTGGGTTAAGAAGTTCATTAAGATCAGATAATCTCAAGTCCGGCAATAGCCCGGAACCCTTGACATCACAAACCAAACATCAAACCTTATTAACCCAATCAGGCTTCCTCTTTCTTACCGGATTTTTTCCAGAAACGGGACAGTCCCAACATAAGCAATCCGAAAACAAGCATAAATAAACCGGTCCATAGATTAACGTTTACACCCAGTGATTTTTGATACATTGCTGTATCTGATCCTGTGAAGAGACCAAAGATAGTCAATAACAGTCCTAATATACTGAATATTAAACCGATTGGAATTTTTATATCTAAGCCCATGATTATAGATTTTTATTTTTACCAGTATATGATAGACAAAATAACTGCAATGACCCCTACGACAATGGCCAGAAAACCGGGACGGCGAATCCAGGGCATGTCTTTGTCCACTATCCTTGGAGTAAGGGAATAAACAAGTCCTTTAAGTTCTTCATCCTTTTTCTTTCGTTTCGTTAATAATGAAATGATAATTGTCAGTATTAGTGCTACAGAGAAGGCAAAGATAGCCGTCCAGAAATTTTGCGCCATCTCGCTGGGGTAAGTATGTACAACGGTTCCAAGCCAGCCTCCTTTGACCAGTGATGTGGCGCCGGCAGGTTGGGTCAGCCCGTGATGGATAGCAGCTACCAATGTTCCTGATAGCAGCCCGTAGAAAGCCCCATGGCCCGTAGTCCGCTTCCAGAACATTCCGAGAAGGAAGGTTCCGAAAAGTGGAGCATTAACGAACGCAAAAATCAATTGCAGAAAATCCATCACATTGTTGAATACCCTGGCTACATATGCTGTCAGGATACTGAGCAAGACGCCTACAATGGTCGTCCATTGTCCCACTTTCAGGTAATGTTTGTCAGATCCTTTAGAGTAGATGTAGCTTTGATAGATATCATAAGTCCATACGGTATTAAAAGCAGTTACATTTCCGGCCATCCCGGACATGAAACTGGCAAACAATGCGGTTATGCCAAGGCCTAGAATCCCGATTGGATAATATTGTTTGAGCATCATCGGGATTGTCAGGTCATAATTAAAAGAACCTCCTTTGGGAGGCAGGGAGAAGCCGCTTCCCGGATCCATAGTCAGGGCGATGGCGATCATCCCGGGCAGAATAACCAAAAAGGGGATAAACATTTTAGGTATAGCGCCGATCAAAGGAGTTTTTCTGGCTGCATTCATACTCCCGGCAGCCATAGCCCGCTGTACAACGAGGAAGTTTGTTCCCCAGTAGCCAAAGGAAAGAACGAAGCCAAGACCCATAATCAGTCCGAACCAGCTTACCCCCATAGGGTTTGAACTGGCGTGCCCCATAAATTTCCATGCATGATACCATGTGCCGGGCTGATATCCGTTGGCGGCGGCTACAACATCCAGATGAGTTTTAAGACCTTCCCATCCTCCAATGTTTATTAATGCAAGAATGACCAGAGGGGTAAAACCGATAACGATCAGAAAAAATTGAAGAACCTCATTATATATTGCCGCGGTTAATCCTCCGAGATAAGTGTATATCAGGACAATAAGAGCTGATAGGATCAGATATACATCAAAAGTCCCCAGGTGTATCCCCAGGATATTAATCATAAAATCAAAGGGTAGGATTGTCTGGGCCAGTAATGCTAAAGCATACATGGATATCCCGGAAGCAAAAATGGTCATCAGCGCAAAAGAAAAAGCATTAAATCCCCGGGTTTTTTCATCAAACCTGAGTTTAAGATATTCAGGCACGGAACGGGCTTTGGAACCATAATAAAAAGGCATCATAAAAATTGCAAGGAAGATCATGGCAGGAATAGCACCCAGCCAATAGAAATGCACGGTGGTTATCCCGTATTTGGCACCGGAAGCAGCCATCCCAATTACTTCGAGGGCTCCAAGGTTGGCAGAGATAAAAGCCAGTCCAGTAACCCATGCCGGAAGGGATCTGCCCGCCTCAAGGAAGGCTTTTGAGGACTTCATAAATCTTTTCAATGCCCAGCCTATCCCCAGAACAAAAGCGAAGTAAACCAGAATAATCGTATAATCAATCCATCCAAGCGAAAAAGTAGTTTCCATGAAATAACGTTTTTAATGTTTAATAAATAGTTATTATATAGGGGCAATTAATGATAATGACTATAGTTTTTTAACTCCGTCTCCTACTTCGGCAATATAAAAATCAGGCTTCAATCCTGTTTTTTTTGTATAGGCTTCAGCCTGTTTCTTTATAAATAGTTCTGCGTGGTCTTTTTTTACCAGGCTGACAGTGCATCCGCCAAAGCCTGCTCCGGTCATTCTGGACCCGATGACTCCGGGTAGTTTACGGGCTTCTTCCACCAGGGTGTCCAGTTCAAATCCGGTAACCTCATAATTATCTCGAAGCGAAGCATGTGATTCGTACATTAATGCCCCGAAACGGATAAGGTTGCCATCTTTGAGTGCCTTTACCGCTTCCAATACCCGTGCATCTTCCGAAACCACGTGATAAGCCCGGCGACGAATGATTTCATCAGGGATCAGGCTCTCGAGCTCTTTAAAGGTTGCCAGGCCGAGTTCTCCAAGATTGCGGATGGGTTTTTTCCGGTTGATATATTGTACCGCTTTTTCGCATTCAGCCCGTCGTTCATTATATTTTGAGTCAGTGAGTACCCGTTTTTTGTTTGTGTTTGTGATAATAAGTTGGTAATTCTTAAGCGTCAGTGGGACCAGATCATAATCCAGCGTGTCGCAATTCAGGAAAACAGCATGGTCTTTCTTGCCCATTCCTACGGCAAATTGATCCATGATCCCGCAGTTCATGCCGACAAATTCATTTTCAGCCCGCTGGGAAATTTTGACCAGGTCCAGCACTGATAACTTTACATCAAACAATTCATTCAGGGCATCAGCTGTGACCATTTCAATGGAAGCAGAAGAAGAAAGCCCGGCTCCGTTAGGAATATCTCCGGAAAATAACAGGCTCATACCCCGGATATTTAACCCCTGATCCACCAGTTCATTCATGACACCCAAAGGATAATTGATCCAATGGTTGTCCACTTTCTCATTGATCCTGTCAACAGGTATTTCAGCTTTGAAATCAAAATTGGCGCTGGCAAAATGAATGACCGGCTTATCTGTCGGTCTGATGACCAGATAAGTACCAAAATTTAGTGCACACGGGAAAACATAACCCCCATTGTAGTCAGTATGTTCTCCAATCAGATTAACCCGGCCAGGTGCAAAAAAAATGGCAGGCTCTGTCCCGTTGTTTCCATACAAAGAGAAAAAATCCTGCTTTAGCTTTTCCAGATTCATACGTCTTTTGGTTTTTATTGAACGGTTAATGAATTTGAAAAACAAAAGTAAAACTATTCTGAAAATAAATGTATTTTCAACAGAAAAAATGTAAAATACACACGGGATAGTTCATTATATTTATGCCCGGAAGTTGCATAAGAATACATCCTTGTATGGATGGATGAATTTTGCAGGAGCCCTCCTCTTGTCAGGAATGGGGACAGCGACTTCTATACCAGGTTCCGTCTGCATCAAAAAAGTCTGACAGAGATTGCATTTCCAGGTGAACAGGTTCTTTTACTTTTTTGTGATAGTAATCGATGATCTTATTTTCTCAGTAGCTGCCAGAAAAGTGTCCTGTACAAGGTCTTGTGCCAGTTCCTGATGAGATACTTTATGAAAAGCCCAACGGAACATGTCCTCTGTGTAGGTTTCTCCCCATTCGTGGATGGGATGTTTCTCCTTACCCATAGTCTGTCAAATCCATTGTATATTTATGTAAAAATAATAAAACAGTTATTAAAAAAGAATGAGTCGAGTTTAAAAAGGTTCTTTGTTGCCAACCTCTGCGTTGTCAAGAATTTTTCAATCCTCATTAACAGTAATTAACAGTAAGTTAACTGCGGTTAAAAAATTCTTTCCGCCTTGATTTTGACAAAAATCTACCTTTTTAAACCGAACTTATGATTGAAAGTCTCTGTCTTTTTTAGGAGCCGAATTCAAGCTGTGTATAACCCCAAGAAGAAAGTAAAGAATACCGGAATGCCCCTGTTGATTATTCCTTAGAATCTTTTCACCCTGAAATGACAATAGGGTTTCCCTCCCTGCTTTTCATAGTACCGCTGGTGATGATCTTCTGCGGGCCAGAAAGGTCCGGCTTTCCTAACTTCTGTGACTACGTTCAGCCCTTTTCTTTTGAGCAGGTCGATTAAATGGTTAATCGTTTCTTTTTGTCGTACATTAAGATAAAATACGGCCGACCGGTATTGAATTCCCACATCCGGCCCCTGACGGTTCCACTGAGTGGGATCGTGGATCTCAAAAAATAGTTTTGCCAGTGTCAAATAATCGGTTTTCTCCGGATCAAAAATTACCTCCAGGGTTTCTATGTGTCCGGTAGTTCCGCTGCACACCTCCTCATAGGTTGGGTTTTCGTTATCTCCTCCGGTATAACCAACACGTGTGGAAAGAACCCCCTCTACATTGCTGAAATAATATTCCATTCCCCAAAAACAACCTCCTGCAAAAAACGCTGTCTCAGCATTATTGTTTTTATCGTTTTTAGTCATATCTTATCAATAGATAATATGTGACAAAGATAACAAAAAATATGCTTGTTTTTCTTCTATGAAAAATTACTGCGGAAATTTGCATATCGAACAAATGTTCATTATATTTAAAAACAGAATAAAGGCTTAAAAAGATGCAGATTGCCATACCAACAAATGATCATCAGACCATTGCCGGTACATTGGCAGGAGCCAAAGGGGTGATGGTATATATGATTGAAGAAGGACAAGTACGTGGACGTTTATTTAAATATTTCAGTTTTTGGAAAATATTAAGGAGTGAAGGTTTAAAGGACAGGTTTCTCAGGCGTTTTCCTGAATGCCTGAAAGGCTGTGACTGGCTGGTGGTAAAAAGAATACATCAGGGTGTACGTAAATCTCTGGAATCCTCAGGAATCAGTATCCATGAGACCAATCAAGAAAAACCGGAAGAAATTATAACAGAAATTATTCATTTACCTAAAACCAACCAATATGTTTAAGTTAAGAAAATATCATGGGGATCGTGTAGAGTCGCTGACATATGAAGAAAATGGCCGGGCTGCCTCAGTCGGGATAATCAGTGCGGGAGAGTATGAATTTGGTGCTGTGAAAAAGGAGGTCACAACCGTATGTTCCGGCGGGATCATGGTGAAAGTCGGGGACGAGACAGAATGGAGAAGATACAAAAAGGGGGAAACCTTTATGGTTCCTGCCCAATCCAATTTTAAATATAAGGTGGATGAAATCACTACCTATTATTGTAAGTATGAATAATGCAAAACTCCCCGGAGGTTTTGGGTGACGCATAGTCAATAATTCTACATAACTACGCGAAGATATCAAGATAACTCACCTTCGGTTCTGTCGGGACAAGTAAGTCCTGGAAGATGAACAACATAGTGACAGGTGAATAAGTTATATCTTATCCAGACAACATGAAAGACGGTAGTAAAACTAAAAAGCAGCTTATTGAAGAATTACTGACCTTGCGTCAGCGCATTGATGAGTTGGAGAAGATGGAAATCTTGATGCGAAGTAATTATTAGAAGTCCCCTTTATTGAATCATTTGGATATCATCATGCATGGATTCTGCTTTTGAATAAACAAGGGAAATATCTTAGCTCTGCTGAAGCCGGGTTGGGGAAGGATTTTATCCTGCTGAAGAGATTACTGGAAAAAGGAAATTTTACGCATTGCGGGAAGAAAGCCTTGTGTAAAAAAGAGTTGGTTATTATAAAAGACCCACAAAAAGAATGTCCGGATTGTCCGCTTTTTGCTCACTTTACTGATCACGGTGTTTACATAATTTGCCTTGCTCATGACAATATAACCTATGGATTACTCTCGGTTTCCATTCCTAAAAAATTTATTAAAGACAGAGAAGAACAGGAACTATGTGATGCCGGGTTGAAGATTTGCTCATTGAAGAATAACCATCTGGCAATTAAATCCTGAATCCCCTTTTTATTAGTAATACCGCTTCCTTTTTCCACCATTCACCTTATTTGCATCCAGAGCCCACATGCCGCGGCCGTGGGTAGCGATGACAATGATATTATCCCGCGGATGGATGATGAGATCATGAACATAAGTGGAGGGTAGATCTCCCAGTACCTCCCATCTTTTACATCCGTTTTTGGTGACAAAGACACCGCCATCGGTACCGGCATATAAGATGTTTTTGTCGATGGGGTCCTCCCGGATAACATTCACCGGCCCCAGGGGGATATTCCCCGATATGTCTGTCCATGTTTTCCCAAAGTCTGTGGATTTCCAGAGATATACTGCAAAATCATCATCTCGCTTCCCGTTTTGAGTCAGATAGACGGTGCCCAGGTCATATTTTGACGCCACGACCCTGGATATCCATCTGTCTTTTGCCAGTCCGGTCGTGATCTCGGTCCAGGTCTTTCCGAAATCTTTGGTGACATGTACCCGTCCGTCGTCGGTGCCGGCATAGATTAATCCTGCTTTTATGGGAGATTCTGAAAGGGTGAAGATAGTGTGATAGGGGATATCTCCCATGGTTTTTTTGTCGTTCCAGGTGAGATCGGGACTGATCCTTTTCCAGGTATCTCCCCGGTCACGGGACATAAAGACATATTGCAATCCGAGATAAACGATCTGCGGGTTATGCGGTGAGAGGATAAAAGGGGCCAGCCATTGTCCGCGCAAGGGAGGCTTGTCTTTATATACAACCGGATAAACGGATTTCGATCCTTCCAGCCATTTTTTACTCAGGTCGTTACGGTTGAGATGGCCATAAAATCCGGCCGAATAAACGATGTCCGTGTTGTTTAGGTCGATAGCATGGTTGCTTCCTTCCCCACCGGGGGCATACTCAAAGTCCTGTGCCGGGATCTTATCCCTTCCGCGTCCTATATCCACGGTTCCCCGCATACTGCCCTGGTCCTGGATAGAGCCATACACATGAAAGGGCTTGTCCATATCATAAGCAACATTGAAGAACTGGGTTACATGCAGCCGGTCGGTAAAAGATCGCCACGTCTTGCCCTGGTCGTAGGATATGTACATTCCGCCATCATTGACGTTCACGAGATAGTTAGAGTTGTTGGGATCGATCCACAGTCCGTGATGGTCGCCATGCATACCACGCAGTCTTTTAAACGTTTTACCACCATCGGTAGATATATTCAGTGCCAGTCCCATGGTATAAACGGTATTTTCATCATTGGGATCCACCCTGATCTGGCCGAACACCCATCCGTAGGTAGCGGAATGTCCTTCCATATATTTCTTCATCTCTTCGGTCTGTCCGCTGACTTGTACCCAGGTTGTCCCTTTATTATCTGTGCGGTACACTGTTGCACCTTTGATCACCCCTCCCCCTGGGCGGCCGTAAGCATCAGTGACCCTGCTTTCATAAGCATGGGCTGTTTCATAGTTATCCACCAAAGCATAGAGGACATTCGGATTGGAAGCGGCAATATCTATGCCGATGCGTCCGCGGTATTTGGCCGGAGGCAATCCTTTGTTTATCGGTTGCCAGTTTTTCCCACCGTCGGTGGTTTTGTATATTCCACTGTTGGAGAAGCCGGGCTCGATGCGGGGATCATTCCATTTCCTCCGGATCCGTTGCCACATAGCTGCATAGAGGGTCTGAGGATCAGAAGGATCTATGACCAGGTCAATGGCGCCGGTCATGTTATCAACATAAAAAACTTTTTTCCAGGTTTTTCCTCCGTCGGTGGTTTTGTAAACGCCCCGTTCCTTGTTGGCAGTCCACTCGTGCCCGGAGGCAGCTACATACACTACATTAGAATTGGTGGGGTCCACTACGACACGGGCAATGGTGAATGTGTTTTCCAGACCGGCTTGTTGCCACGTCTTCCCACCATCGGTTGTCTTATAAATGCCGGCACCTGTTTGAGAGCTTCTGAAGATATTGGCTTCGCCGGTGCCTACCCATAAGATATCCGGGTTGGAGGGATCCAGGGCAATGTCCCCGATGGTAGTGGATGCCTGTTGATCGAACAGTGGGATCCAGGTGGTGCCTTCGTTGGACGTTTTCCACAATCCGCCGGAGGCTGAGGCCATATAAATCGTATAATTTTTTCCTTTTGGTGTGACTACGGCGATGTCCGTGCACCGGCCGGTGATGTTCGCGGGGCCCAGAAACTGCCAGTGAAGGTCCATGAAAGGAGATTGTTTTTTCATCGTCAAAAATTGCTGAAACAGTTGCAACCGAGCTTCCCCGTCGGTGACGGGCGCTTTCTTCTGAGCCCGGACTGGCAGAAGGGAAAAGCCAGAAGTTAGAAGAACAAGGAAGCTTAAAGTTTTCAGAAAATGATTATGTCTTTTCATAATGTATGGGTTAAGTTTGATATGCTAAAGTTAAAAAAAATAAACCTGTGAACAGTTTAAACGTTGTTTTACAACTTTGACACTCTCTTCACTATAGGCACTTTCATAAAGATTTACTAATTTCAGGGTCTTATTTTCTTTTTATCAGTACCTGACAATATGATTCAGATTGAGAACCTGTCCAAGACTTATTATCGCGGTAAGCTCAATATCATGGCTATACGTGACATTTCCTGCGGGATAGTAGAGGGGGAAGTGTTTTCTGTGGTAGGCAGATCCGGTTCGGGGAAATCGACATTGCTGAACCAGATCGGAGGTCTGGATAAAGCTACATCGGGTCATATTATCCGGTTGGCTGACGGCAGGGTCCATGGCTTTTGCCATTCTGGTAAGTCTGGCTGCAGGTCTTTATCCAGCGGCCCGGGCTGCCCGCATCGATCCGGTGAAAGCCCTGAGGCATGATTGATATTTATTATCAGAATTATTATATTTTTGATCTTTTAAAGTTTTAAAAAAAATGAGAGGTATGAAATTATTTTTTTCTGTTTTTATGCTTATGTCGTTACTGGGTTCCTGCCAAAAAGCGGTGGTGCCGCCCAAACCGTATGAACCGGTTCCTTCTGCCCGCCAGCTCGCCTGGCAGCACCTGGAGTTTTATGCTTTTGTGCATTTTAATATGAATACCTTTACGGACAAAGAGTGGGGGTACGGAGATGAATCATCGACATTGTTTAATCCTACTGAACTGGTTTGCAGGCAGTGGGCAAGGATAATCAAGGAAACCGGCATGAAAGGGATCATCCTCACGGCCAAGCACCATGACGGATTTTGTCTCTGGCCTTCCAAATATACCGAACACTCGGTAAAAAATTCTCCGTGGAAAAACGGCAAAGGAGATGTGGTGAAAGAACTTTCCGAAGCCTGTAAACAATACGGTTTGAAAATGGGGATTTACCTCTCTCCCTGGGACCGCAACAGCACTTTATACGGAACCCCGGAATATATCACCTATTACCGTAACCAGCTTCGGGAGCTGCTTACCAATTACGGTACTGTCTTTGAAGTATGGTTTGACGGGGCCAACGGGGGTACCGGCTATTACGGAGGGGCCAGGGAGATGCGGAAGATAAACCGGAAAACTTATTATGACTGGCCCAATACACGGAAGATCGTGCGGGAGCTGCAACCGGATGCCGTCATGTTCAGTGATGCAGGTCCTGATGTACGCTGGGTAGGCAATGAAAGAGGCATGGCCGGGGAGACGAACTGGTCACGGCTAAACAGGGATGAATTCTATCCGGGATCGCCGAACTACAAGCAGCTGACCTCCGGCCAGGAAGACGGGAAAGACTGGGTGCCTGCCGAATGTGACGTATCCATCCGGCCGGGATGGTTCTATCATAAATCACAGGATACATTGGTTAAATCCGTAGATCAGTTGCTTGATATATATTATAAATCCGTGGGAAGAAACGCTACCCTGAATCTGAATATACCGCCTGGCCGAACCGGAAAGATCAATGAGCATGATATACAACGGTTGAAAGAATTCAGGAAAGCACTGAATGAGGATTTTGCTCTTAACCTCGCCAACGGTAAAAAAGTAACGGCGGATACCTGGCGGGGTAAAAACAAACGGTATGCGGCATCCAATGTGACCGATGGGAAAGAAGAGACCTACTGGTGCACTGACGATGATGTGCTTACCGGGGCCCTGACAATCAATCTGGGAAAAATGACGGTTGTGAACAGAATGCTAATCCAGGAATATATCCCCCTGGGACAGCGGGTCAAGGCATTTACAGTCGAAGCACTGGTAGAAGGAAAATGGAGAGAAATTATCAGCGGAACAACCATCGGATACAAACGAATCTTGCGGTTTCCAGCAGTGAAAACAGAAAAAATACGGTTTACCGTGACAAACGCCAAAGCTTGTCCGGTGATCAATAATATTGAATTATACAGAGCGCCAGACAAGCATTAGGAATGATACTGGATCAACGTATAGAGACCAGCTTGTGGAATAAAATTAAATTTTGAAAAGACCATTTATAACGCCAAAAAAATCAGATTATGAAAAGGAATGGATTTATTCTGCTTTTAATCAGTGTCCTGGCATTTGGGCTTTTTTCCTGTAACAGTGGGGAGCAAAAAACGGCCATACAAAATAAAGATACTGAGAAACAAATAAACAGTTTGATCTCACAGATGACCCTGGAAGAAAAGGTGGGTCAGATGACACAGATCACTCTGGGTGTTTTTTATGACGAAACACTGGATACCGGAAAACTGAAGGAATATATTGTAAAGTATGGACTTGGTTCCATTCTGAATGCGCCTACTATCGGGGGTACATCGCATGCGGTTTCTGTGGATAAGTGGCGAAACATCATCACAATAATCCAGAAAGATGCCATGCAAACCCGCCTGAAAATCCCGGTGTTGTATGGGGTGGATGCCATCCATGGGGCTACTTATATTAATGGTTCGACGCTTTTTCCCCACAACATTGCAATGGCAGCTACCCGTTCTTCGGAACTGGCCAAAAAAGCTGCAAAGATCACTGCAAAAGAAGTGCGGTCCGCCGGTATCCCATGGAATTTTGACCCGGTGCTGGGGGTGGGCAGGCAACCATTGTGGCCGCGTTTCGAAGAGACATACGGGGAAGACAGTTACCTGTCCGGTGCATTTGGTAAAGCAGTGGTCAGGGGATATGAAGAAGATGGTCTGAACAAACCGACGGCGGTAGCTTCCTGTATGAAACATTACCTGGGCTATCCGGTGCCGGCTTCCGGAAAAGACCGGACACCTGCCTATATCCCCGAAATAGTACTCCGGCAGATATTCCTGCCACCGTTTAGAGAAGCGGTGAAAGCTGGTTCTTCAACGCTCATGGTAAATTCAGGCTCTATCAATGGCATCCCTGTGCATGCCAGTAAATACCTGCTGACGGATGTGCTGAAAAAGGAGCTGGGTTTCGACGGGCTGGTGGTATCAGATTGGCAGGATATTATTATGTTATATACAGACCATCATGTGGCACAAGATAGCAAAGAAGCGGTGATGATGGCTGTGAATGCCGGGATCGATATGAGTATGGTACCATATGACCTTTCTTTCTATCATGACCTGATCTCATTGGTGAAAGCAAAGAAAGTTCCTATGTCACGTATTGATGATGCTGTCAGAAGGATCCTGCGGGTGAAATTCCGCCTGGGCCTCTTCGACAATCCTTTCCCTGATCCGGAAGCACGTAAAAATTTCGGTAAACCGGGATACCGGGAAGTGGCCCTGAAAGCAGCAAATGAATGCATAACCCTGTTGAAAAATGATACCCTGAAAGGGAACCCGGTTCTACCCCTGTCCAAAAACACGCGGGTTCTTCTGGCCGGGCCTGGAGCCAATTCTCTGGGTACTCTCCACGGAAGCTGGTCCTATACCTGGCAGGGGAATGTGGATTCCCTTTATCCGCCTGCCACTAAAAATATCCGGCAGGCTATCGAAGAGAAGATTGGAAAAACAAATGTTATCACTGTCGCTCCTCCACATTTTGCCCCTGTATCCAAATCACAGGTGATGGCCCTGAACAGGCTCTCTCACCAGGCCGACGTAATTATTCTTTGTCTCGGGGAAAATAGTTATGCAGAAACCCCCGGAAATATCAATGATCTGACCCTGCCTGGTAACCAGCTGGCGCTGGCCGAAGTGGCTGCCAAAACCGGCAAACCGTTGGTGCTGATACTGACAGAGGGACGACCCCGGATCATTCGTGTCATTGAACCTTTAATGAGCGGTATTATCCTGTCTTACCGTCCCGGTAGTGCAGGAGCCGATGCCATTGCCAATGTGCTCTTCGGAGATGTGAATCCGTCTGGCAAACTGCCGTTTTCTTATCCCCGTTATACCGGAAATATTATTCCATATGACGAAGCGGTAAGAGCTGAAAAATATTATTATCCCCAATGGCCGTTCGGTTACGGGCTGAGTTATACCACGTTTACATATGACCCAATACAGCTTGATAGGGATACCCTGGCACTGGATGATACGCTCCGGGTGAGGATTACGGTAAAAAATACAGGACCTGTGGCTGGGAAAGTTGCTGTGGACCTTTTTGTGAAGGACATCACGGCTTCCATTGCCCCTCCGATGAAAAAACTTAGAAGGTTCCGGAAAATATTTCTGAAACCCGGAGATTCACAAACGCTGTTTTTCTCACTCACCAAAGAGGATTGGTCATTCATCGGCAGTGACCTGCAGAAAACAACTGAACCCGGGAGAATGGATGTGCTTGCAGGGAATCAAAAAGCAGCCTTTTATCTGAAGTAAGATAATAGTGCTTGTTATAAATGTTCTCCGGCTTATATTGTCAGTGTTTGCAGAGCTTGTCTTGACTGAATCGAAAGTGTATTGTATATGGTTCTGACAGTGTTAGAGTTGAGGGGGTACCCGATAATAACCTATTGAATAACTGAACGTACTTTAATATTTCGCTTTAGTCAGATAGGAAAATCAATGGAAAAGAAAATGCTTATCATTCCCTTTCTATAACTGTTTTTTTATATTTTAGAGGAACATTAACTATCAGCGAGGAATGTTTTGGTACTGATGTCTGGTTTTTGGAGTGATAAGAGAAGGAATTCTTCACCATAAAACAGGTTGCTTATGGAATACAGGAAATTTGGAAATACTGGTTTAACTGTAAGCACCGTAGGGTTTGGGTCATGGGCTATCGGCGGGCCGGCATTTGCAGGAATGGTCCCTATCGGGTGGGGGAAAACCGATGACCGGGTCTCTGTGATGGCTATTCATGAAGCCATAGAGCAGGGTATCACTTTTTTTGATACGGCCGACTTTTATGGTCTGGGTCATTCTGAGACTTTGTTGGGGAAGACGCTGGGAAACAGGGACGATATGATCATCGCTACTAAGGTAGGACATCGCCTGCGCAATGACCAGACTATCTTTACCGACTACACAGCGGATCATATCCTAAAAGCTTGCGATGACAGTCTGCGCCGTTTGAAAAGAGAAACTATCGATTTTTACCAGTTACATACCGCCAGGATTGCCGACCTGAAGCAAGAGGAATGTCTTGATGCCCTTGAAAAGCTCAAAAAAGCGGGCAAAATACGGTACTGGGGACTTTCACTCAATACTTACCATCCCCGGCCGGAAGCAGATTACATGATTACTCACCGGCTTGGTTCGGGTTTTCAACTTGTTTTTAATATCCTCAACCAGAGAGCGCTACCTGTCCTGGATCAGGCTGTGGAAGCTGGTTATGGGATCATTGTCCGGATGCCGTTGCAATTTGGATTACTGACCGGGAAGATTACCATAGATACACGATTTGATAGAAATGATCACCGGAGCTTCCGTTTGACACCGGATATCCTGAAAAAGGTGATCCCTCTCATGTCGCCGGTGCGCAAAATGGCCGTGGATTATAGTATTTCACAGGCTGCCTTCAGTTTAAGTTTTGTCCTGAGCTTTCCTGGAGTAAGTACAGTGATACCCGGGATACGAACACCGGAACAAGCCAGAGAAAATGCCGGCCACATCGTTTCTCTTTCGGATGGGGACAAAACGCGCCTGATCTCTGAATATGAAAAGACATATGCAAAAATCCTTGATACAATCGAAGCAAGTGAAACACAATGAACTACCCCGGGAAAAGCTCCGGGATATCACAAAGAATTATATGTTTCCGACCCGGATGGTCGGGGAATTAAACCATTTTTTCTTGTCCGCACGCTTGCGCTGAAGCTTCAGCGTAGGCGCATGGCGGCCGATGGAAGGCGGATTAAAAATCAGAGAAGGTAAAAAAATATACAAAAAGGAGGGAAGATTGCCTAATATTGTATATATCCTTACCGATGACATGGGATATGGGGATGTGTCGGCATTGAATGAGCATGCTGCCTGGAAGACGCCAAACATGGACAAACTGGCATCCGAAGGGATGGTATTTACCGATGCCCATTCCGGTTCATCCGTATGTACCCCTACCCGTTACGGGATTCTCACAGGAAGATATGCATGGCGTACACGCCTGAAAAAGGGAGTGTTGTGGGGTCAGTCCCGTCCTTTAATTGAACCGGGCCGTATGACCGTCGGTTCGTTGTTGCAGAAACATGGATATACTACAGCCTGTATCGGAAAATGGCACCTGGGCCTGGGATGGCAGTTTTATCCGGAGAGAAAAGATAGTATAAATTTCTCCAAACCCCTGACGGATACTCCTATCGACCACGGTTTTGATTATTCTTATATTATTCCGGCTTCGCTCGATATCCCTCCGTATGTGTATATTGAAAATGATCATTCTACTACAATTCCTTCTAAGGTTACGGTGAGCAAGACTGAATACGGTCTGCACCTCACACACCCATACTGCCGATAAAAAAATTCCGGGGGAGAAGCCATACCAATCCTTATGGAGATTATGTTCTGGAGGTGGATGCTATGGTGGGAAAAGTGATGGAGGCTGTAAAAAAACTGGGCCTGGAAAGAAACACGTTGTTTGTGGTAACAAGCGACAATGGCTGTTCTCCTCAGGCGAATTATAAAGTACTGGCTAAATTTGGTCACAATCCCAGTTATATATTCCGGGGAACCAAGTCAGATATTTGGGAAGGCGGACATCGTGTGCCCTTTATTATTCGCTGGCCGGGAACCATTAAACCTGATACATATTGTGATGAAACTATCTGTCTGACAGACCTGCTGGCTACCTGTGCCTCTGTCGTGGGGGATACATTGCCTGAAAATGCCGGCGAAGACAGTTATAACCTCTTACCATTGTTTCGGGGAGAAAAACTTGATAAATCTATCCGGCCGGCAACGATCCATCATTCAATCAATGGAAACTTTGCTTTGCGTCAGGGACCCTGG
>CAYLJE010000041.1:10362-18396 GCA_964383915.1 uncultured Rikenellaceae bacterium | reverse complement strand
CCGGTGGAGCAATTATTGCCGATGTTTTTAAACCCGGGCCGATTTATTTGCAGGGTGATCACGGAAAGGTATTGTACCGAAATATTGTGCTCACTCCAATTATTAGACGTCCCCTTAAATAATGATCGGTAAAATTTATCGGTCGTTCTGACTATCGCATGATTACATCCTTTCCGGTAGCGTACTAATGATCCCTGCTAAAAAGCGGTTGAAGTCGAAATGTTTATAGGACCAGCCGAGTCTTACCACCACCAGCTTTTTGGAGGGGATGATGAACACACGCTGGCCTTTGAACCCGTCACAGAAGAAGGACTCTTTGGGAACATCCGGCAGGTCTCCGGAGAGGTTCAGCCAGAATAAAGCGCCATAGGCATCGCCGGAATGTGGTGCTGGAGTTCGGGCATAGTGAACCCATCCTGTGGGGAGGATTGTGTCGCCGGCAAAAACACCGTTGTGCAGGTAAAGCAGGCCAAAACGTGCCCAGTCCCTGGCGGTGGCATAGCTGTAGGAAGATCCTACAAAGGTGCCGGAAGCATCGGCTTCAATTGTAGTGTGTAACATGCCGGTGCGGTAGAAGAGCCTCTGATAGGGGTAATGATAATACTTCCGGTCGTTGGGGAAACTGTATCGTATGATGCCCGTGAGGATATTGGCCGTACCGGAAGAATAATACCAGATCGAATCAGGAGGATAAGCTGCCGGATTCCCAATAGCATAATGGTACATGTCTCCGAATACGTAAAGCATCTTTGTGGCGTCGGACACATTAAAATAGTTTTCATCCCAGGCCAGGCCGCTGGTCATATGTAACAGATGATCCAGGGTGATGTGGCGGCGGTTGTCGTTTTTCCATTCCGGAACAGGCGTCGGTTCATCCACTGAGAGTTTTTTATCTTTTACGCAGAGGCCGGTCAGGGCGTTGGTGATGCTCTTGGTCATGGACCAGCCCAGCAAGGGGGTCTCCGCAGTGATGCCCGGGGCATAGGCTTCTCCGATAAGCGTATCATTATAGACGATAACGACGGCAAATGTTTTCTTTACCGGATCGGCACCCGGCGGATCAATGGCTGTCATGAGGAGACTGTCCAGTGTTGAATAATCTATCCCTGCAGGGAGGGTGTCCGGCAACCGGCTGCCCAAAGGCCAGGGTACGGTATCCGGGTCGAAAGGCCGGGGAGGTAGGGAAAGTGCCTGAGTCTTAATTTTTGCTTCCGGCGTGTCTGCCAGCAATGTACAACCAAGACCTTGTCTGTAGGCAGCTTTGCGTTTGGCCAGCCCGAGGAAGGTGGCGGTGACGGAGCTGTCTTGAGGATGTACTTTGGTGCGGGCCAGGTGGATAGGGAAGAAATTGAGATCCTGCCTGGAAATGGAAGCAGGGGAACGGTGGGCGACATATACACCCGAGCACATCCCCTTGGCTGCATAGCCTGTGATGATCGGTACCCGCGGCCAGGCATACCATACAATGCCTATAATGATGATAACTAAAAGGGTGTAAAGAATCCGGCGGAATGTTTTCATGGTTTTTTAATTATTGGATTTGATGCTTTCTTTCGTAAATATAGAAAGTATAGGGATACGGATTTCTTGCATCGGCAGGGTGAGCCTCTTGCGAGACGATATGCCAATGTTCCGGGTTTATTTCCGGGAAATAAGTATCCCCTTCCACTTCAGCCTCAATGATGGTCAGGTAGATCCTGTCCGTGAGTGGCAGGATGGCCGTATAGATCGCACTGCCTCCGGCGATAAAAACTTCTTTTTCTCTCTGTGTTTCGGCATATTCCAATGCCTCGGGAATGGTATGGACCACAATACATCCCGGGGCCTGATATTGACTGTTTCGTGTAATCACAATGTTAACACGGCCGGGCAAGGCTTTTCCATTGGCTTCGTAGTTTTTACGTCCGATTATGATATGATGCCCTTTGGTGACCCGGAAAAAATAAGCCAGGTCATCCGGCATATGCCAGGGTAGTCTGTTGTTGCGGCCGATCACCCGGTTGCGGGCCATGGCAGCAATCTGTGAGATCATCATGGGAAAAACCTCTTTTCCGTAAAGATAAGGATTTATCTTTTATGTCCGGATGCTGTTCTTGCTCACATCTACCCCTTTCAGGATAAAACGGTCGTAGAGGAACAGAAAAACAGCAGCTGATACAGCAATACCGGAGTATAGGATCCCTATCCTGGAGGGATGATATTGTATCCAGAGATAACGGGTCAGTTCATGAGGGGCCATATGCATTTTCTCAGCCGCCATGCTGAAAAAATCATTCTTGGTAAAATGTTCAGATATCTGCGGGATATTCAGGTTTCGCGTGGCTACCTCTTTCGTGAGCAAGGTGAACCGGGAGCTGATGTTGGCGTAAATATTCCCTGAAAGTATCCCGGCCAGAAAATGGCTTACTGCGATAGGCAGGAAGGAGGTCCCCATGTATAGTGCTTTTTTATCCAGTGGAGCGATACGTCCGATGTACTCGGTAAATTTTGGTGAGCTGGCCATCTCCCCGATAGCAAAAACCAGAATCCCGAAAATGACAATCCAGGCATTCTGACTGGAGAACATAAAAAGCAATCCTCCCGATAAAATCAGGATCCCTGTCATCATAGCATGCAGCGGCTTGAATTTCATAGCAATAGAGGAAATGAAGAGTTGGAAAAGGATAATAAAGAAAGCGTCCAGGCTGGTGATACTCACTGCAGTGATCTTCCCTGGTGCCAGACCCAGCGAGGCTCCCAGCTTGTCGAGATCAACCCAGTCATTGAGGAACACAGGAAAAGAATAAAACAACTGATTAAAAGCAGTCCAGAAAAGAACCATGATCGTCAGGAAAAGGACATATTTCCAGTCAGCCAGGGTCGTCAGGATATTGGAAAAAGCCTGGATGATTTTCTTTCCCAGTGACTCGGTGCCTTCTTCCCGGTTTGGCTCCCTGAAAAAGAAGAGAACAATGATGAAGTTCAGGGCAATAGTAGCGATAGAGATATAAAACACATAATTCCAGTTGATTTTATATACCAGGCCGGAGATAAAAGGTCCGATGAACCCTCCAATATTAACCATCATATAAAAAATCCCGAAACCTATGGAAGAAGTTTCCGAATCGGTTGTCTTGGCAACCATGGCAGAGACAATGGGTTTAAAAAAAGCCCCAGCCGTGGCCAGGAAAATATAAGCAAAGAAGATGAGTCCGTAAGTAGTAAAAGTGCCTATCATGTAATATCCGACCACATACATGGAGAAAGAAAGGATCAGCACTTTTTTATATCCGATCTTATCCGCAATAGCGCCGGTGATCAGAGGCAGAAAATACAAAAGCATCGATCCCGTGCCGATGATGATACCTTTTTCAGCCTGTGTGAAGCCGAGGGCACCGGTATCTTTCGACAAAGTAAGGTATAGAGCAAATGCATTGTAAAAACCATACCATGCCCAGCGTTCAAATAATTCCATGAAATTAGATACCCAGAAAACATGCGGTAGCTTCCTAATTACTTTTCCGATAGGTGACATAAACTTTTTATGTTTAATCCGGCAAAAAAGAAAACGTAAAGATAAAATTTGAAAATGGAATGGCAAACCGGAATGCCTGGCCGGTTAAAAAGGTTGGAAGATGGCAGAAAGTTATGTCATGGCATTGATCGTCGCTGGTAAATTAATCATCTGCTTCCTCTTCGGTGGGGATATAGAAAAAGGCTGTTTTGCTGTCCACATCATCATAGGTGATGATTTCATGGGTGCGATTTTCATCATAAAATGATAACATGGCAAAATCACCACTGCACATGGTGGCATGTACGAACAGGGTGAGGTAGAGACTCCATGACAGATCGCCTCTTGTCAGCCAGGCGGCAATCCACAGACCGGCGCTGACTGCCAGAAACGGAGCAACAGCCGTTCTGGTAAAAACTTTTCGTCCCACAGGAAAACGATCCGTCGTAACATAAAAGAAAAAATGCTTCCACTCGGCTTTTATTATAATTTTCCGGGCGCCTGATAAAAAGAAAGCCAGCGCATGGATACCCTCATGTATGGGCATGAGAAGGACCGGAAACATTACCAGCCCGTAAAAAGCATAAAGCAGTATCATTAAAAAACCGGGATCTGCTGAAAAAAATCCAATGGAAATTTTGATGGTTAGTATAAAAAATAAAATGGTACAAGCATAATAAAATAAAGTGGCAGGATTTTTCCTGAACATATACTGTAAGACAAAGTCCGGAATATTATGGAAGGGAAGTTCCAGGATCAGCCTATACTTTTTTTCATCCTGCAAATCGCTAATTTCAGTTTTTTTTGTCATGCAACAAAAATACTATTTTTATAACTTTGTTATTAGTAAAAAAATTTAGAAATTCCGGTATATTTTTTGAGCAATAAAAAGGAGTTAAGTCTTGTTTTTAATCAGGAGATGAAACAGGGATATATATGAGTCCAAGGTTTTTTATACTAATTATTTTTTTTATCGGTTATTATCCGGCCGTACTTGCACAGGAGAAAGAAAAGAAAGATACAGCCGGGGTGCCGGCGGTATTGTTCTTTACAACGGTTGGTGGAGATACCCTGCCCCTTGTTCATCTCAAGGAAGTACATGTCGTTCCGTTACCCCATTTTAAAAACAAAAGGCAGTATCGAAGATACAGTCGTTATGTCAGGAATGTAAAAAAGGTGTATCCTTATGCCAGATATGCCGCAAAACTGTTGGTTCAGATGGATCAACATCTTGACTCCCTGCCCACGGAAAGACAAAAAAATGTTTATGTGAAGCAGGTGGAGAAATCACTGAAAAAACGGTATGAGGATGATATCTGGAATATGACTTTCAGCCAGGGGAAAATACTGATAAAACTTATTGACCGGGAGACCGGTCTGACCTCGTACGAGATTATCGACCGGATGAAAGGGAGCTTCAATGCCGGTTTTTGGCAGACCTTAGCCCATCTTTTCGGCGCCAACCTGAAAACAAAATTCGACCCCGACGGAGAAGACCGTCTCCTCAACCAGGTGGTGCTGATGATTCAATACGGAATGATTTAGAAGAATGACCGGTGACAAATATAGCGACGTCAGATTTTGCATCTTGAATCCTGGTTCTTGTATCTTTTCTTTTATCCTTCTATTATCTCCATCATGGTTTTCACCACAAGGTCGGCGTCATTGGCGATATCCACGATGGTTGCATCAAGCATATAGCAGGGAGCGGTGACTACATTGTACTGTTTATCCACCACTACTTCTTCGTGGTGAGTCAGTATATGATGTGCTCCCATAGCTTCGATGGCTGCGGCTGTACCTTTATCCTGGCCGATGGTCACTTCTACATCCCGTAATACACAGGCAACGATCACCGGAGAAATACAAACGGCACCGATTGGTTTGCCGGCAGCTACCATGCCCCGGATAGCAGCTTCCAATTCAGGGATCACAGTACAGTCTGCTCCCCTGAAGGCAAAATCGCTGAGGTTTTTGGCTACACCATAGCCCCCCGGCATCATCAGGGCATCAAAATTGGCGGGGTCAAAGGCGCTGAGCGGCTTGATTTTCCCCCGGGCAATGCGGGCCGACTCGACCAGAACATTGCGTATCTCATTGGTTTCTTTTCCCGTCAGGTGATTGATGACATCATGTTGCGGCATATCAGGTGCAAAAATTTCATATACGGCTCCGTGTTTCATAATGGCATACAGGATCATGGTCGCTTCGTGTATCTCCGAACCGTCATTTACCCCGCTCCCCGATAAAATTACTGCGAATTTTTTCTTATCTTCCATGGCTGTTTATTTTAATATGGAGCTCTAAAATTATAAAATATTTTCTTTACTTATTCTTTTTGGATATGAAACGTGTGTTTATAGCCATCCCTGCCGGAAATAATGAAGCGCTGAAAAAAAATCTGCATGATTTGCAAAAAAGGCTCCGGGAGGAGAAAATAAAATATGTTGCGCCGGAAAACCTCCATCTGACCCTCCACTTTTTTGGGGATATGGAAGAAAAGGATATCCATCGGCTGAACCGCTTGTTAACAGCACATCTAAACGGTCTCAACCACTTCGAACTGGATTTATACGGGGCTGGCGTATTCCCGGGCATACGTAAACCGCGCGTGTTGTGGTTCGGCCTCACTCCTACAGAGGCGCTTGATACCCTGGCAGAGGCAGTGGAAAAGGTCCTGCTGGAAGGTGGGTTTGGGCTGCCCGGCAAACCATTCTCGGCTCATCTGACCATCGGCCGTATCAAATGGATCGAAGACCGCAACCGTTTTATCCGGCTACTGGAGGATTATAAGGATAAGACGATCACCCGCCTGCATGTGGAAGAGGTGTATCTCTATGAAAGCATCCTGAAGCCGGAAGGGCCGGTATATAAGGAGTTATTCCGGTATGAGTTGAGAGACTGACTAATAGACTATTCTCCTTCAGTTCATCATTCGTCGTTTCTACTTTCCTTTTCCCCTGAGCACGGTCAACAGGGTATGAGACAATATCTTCATATCCACATATAATGACATGTTCTCAATATAGATCAGATCATACTGCATCCGTTCGACCATCTGATCGACATTTTCGGCATAGCCATATTTTACCTGGCCCCAGGAGGTGATGCCGGGTTTTACTTTTTGTAAGTGGATATAATGAGGGGATTTCTCCAGGATCATATCCATAAAATACTTTCTTTCGGGACGAGGTCCGACCAGTGACATTTCTCCTTTTAATACATTTATGAAATTGGGTATCTCGTCCATCCTGGTTCGTCGCAAGATGCGTCCAACCGGTGTAATCCTGGGATCATTGTCAGACGACAGGGAAGGGCCGTCTTTCTCGGCATCTTTATACATAGTTCTGAGCTTATAAATCATAAATGGCTTTCCGTGCCGACCAATACGTTCCTGCTTAAATAAAACCGGTCCTTCAGATGTCAACTTAATGGCAAGAGCTATCATCACTACAAATGGGAGTGATAGTAAAAGTAAAAAGAATGCGACCGTATAATCTATCAGCGTTTTTATGATAATCTGCCATGCCGGCATCAGCTCGTGTGTGATGCTTATTAAAGGTGTGCCTAAAAAAGAAGACATTTTGACCCTCCCGACCAGAATATCATATAGTTCGGGAATGGCTTGTAGTTGAGCAGGACTGTTATACAGTTGGTTGAGGATATATCCGATCTCTTTTTTCTCATTTTCCTCAATAGCCAGAATGACTTCATCTATCTTTTTCTGGTTCTCAGTTGTAAAAGTTTTACGTGTTTTTTTAATACTTCCCAGGCAAGGCAGATATTTTTTCATGGGAGCATCTTCTTCCGGTCGCAGGGATATATAACCGATGAATTTATAACCTGCTTTTCCATTGCTATTTTTCAATGTCTTATATATGTCCACGGCTTTGTCCGAGCTGCCAATAATTACCGTATTAAATCCCAGTTTGCCTGAATGGATACGGTAATTGGTAAAGGAAGTGAGGATCAGCCGAGGGAAGTATGTCAGGGTAAATTGCAAAGAGAAAAGAACAAGAACCGACTGATAATAGCTTTTGTAGCTGATGATAACATCATTCAGTATGACCAGGAAAAACAGGATGACAACGCCGGTCAGCGTGACAACCAGCGTTTGCGCAAGCTCGATAAGCCTCGATTTCCGGTATATGTTTCTGTAATAACCGGAAAGGTAGTGGAGCAGCAACCACCCCAGGGGGATGAGCAGTATCCCCAGAATGAATTTTTCGTCAGCATGAAACGGGACTTGATAACCGAATTTGGCTGATTCGATGTATGTCTTCCGGTATAAAAAAAACAAAGCCCATGCTACTATGGCAGCAAAGTAGTCACATAAGACATATTTTATGACTTGTTTCTTTTTGGTCATGTGAGGGTAACAGCAGAATCTGGTCGATAGTGTAACGGAAAAAAAGCTTCCGTAGTTTGTAAAAACGGGAATTACGTTAAACTTTTTTGTATTTGTTTGGCTGCTCACGTCATCAGCTCTCCGCCTGCCGGCGGATCACTGTCATTTGTTCTTCGCCAAGCTCAGAACGTAA
>CAYLJE010000041.1:0-10262 GCA_964383915.1 uncultured Rikenellaceae bacterium | reverse complement strand
TCTCCGCCTGCCGGCGGATCACTGTCATTTGTTCTTCGCCAAGCTCAGAACGTAATTAAATTAATCACTTAATGACCACCTACCCCGGATAAACCGGAAGATAAATGACAAAAGCAAAAAGATAAAAGTTGAAAAATATTTTCCTTCTGTAAGGCATAGCATTGTTGCAATAAAGAAGACCGTTAATTATTTTATGCCAAAAAAACACGAATTTTAGAATTAAGCGTCTAATGACCATATGTCAATGTTATCCAGGCATCAACATCATATGACTCGGTTCTTGGTTCTTGATTCTTGACTTTTGATTCTTTATTGCACTACCCCTGCTATTGTTTTGTTCATGATCTTTTCGCTGATGAACCGGAAGAGGCGTGTGGTTGCCAGTCTGTCTTCGATGTCTATATTGGCGGTTTTATCCCCTGCAAGAAAATAGTTCCAGCTTCTGTAGAAGGTCTCTTCATCAGATTGATGAGCGGTGTGATGTACCGGGGGCGTTCCCTCCGGCTTCATCTGTTGGTGCCGGATAATCCCTGCAATCAGATCTGCCAAAACAATATCACCGTTATGTATCAACTTGCAGGAGAACCGGTTTTTTACAGATATTCCTTCATACCGGAAAAGAGCTACGCCCCCGTTATCAAATTCGAGATGTATATGAATCAGGTCAGTATGGCCGCTGCCGGTTGAATAAGCCCCGACAACAGGCTTACGTGGAAATGAATTATTTAATTTGAGGGTTGTCTCCAGTGCAAACTGTAAATGTTTTATGATGGTCCTGGTTTGGAACTGCCTCGGGGGTACACCATAGGCGAACTCTGTAAAAGAAGGTCCGGGTACGATCCTGACAGCTTCAGAAAAAGTTTCATTGTACCATACCGGGTTATAACAAAATGCAGACGTTTCGGCTTCATCCGCCAGTTCTTGTATCTCATGCAATGCTTTGATAGAGAGATGTCGGGTGTTGATGAAAAAGAGTGGTTTTGACCCGCGTAAGGCAGTGCGGATAAAAGACATCTGTTCTGCATCCGGATCAGCAAAAACAAGTGCGTCCGAATGATGGATAATATCTTCCGGGTCAGTGACAGTAGGGAGTTTCCTGTTGACAGAACCCTGATCAGGGCGTCTTCCCGGGACATAATAACCGGAGATCGCCTGCTCTTTCTTCTCTTTAATAATTTTACGGGACAGGTAGATTGTTTCTCCGGATAGACCGAAAACACCGATTTTTATCATATTTTTGTATCCGTTTTTACAAACTTATATTTTTTGTTTGTATAAAGTAATTATTTTATTGTCAAGTTATGAACGGGATATTGTTGATATCATTTTATGAAACAGTCAGATTCAGAGGATAGTTACCGGCATAAAGGATTACGAAAAAAGCTCGTGGAAGAGCTTCGTGCCAAAGGGATTAAGTCAGAGGCCGTTCTGGAGGCCATCAATAAGGTTCCCCGTCATTTGTTTATGGATACGGGCTTCCTGAATTTTGCCTATAAGGATCAGGCGTTTCCTATCGGGGCCGGACAGACTATTTCCCAGCCTTATACGGTGGCTTTTCAGACCGAATTGCTGGATATAAAAAAGGGAGACAAGGTGCTGGAAATTGGAACGGGTTCCGGTTATCAGACTGCTGTATTACTCGGGTTGGGTGGCCGTGTTTTCACCATTGAACGGCAAAAAGAGTTGTTTTTAAATTCCCAGGCCCTCCTGACACGTCTGGGCTATCATCCGCGGTTTTTTTACGGCGACGGATATGAAGGTCTGCCTGCTTTTGCTCCTTTTGATAAAATCCTGATCACTGCGGCAGCTCAGGAAATACCGGAAACCCTGGTCCGGCAATTAAAAACAGGAGGAATCCTCGTAGCACCCGTGGGCGGAGAAACGCAGGAGATGATACGGATTGTGAAACATAGCAGGGATGATATCGAAACCACCAAACACGGGTATTTTGTTTTTGTCCCTATGATGAAAGGAACCAGTGATAATGGCAGTAAAAACGGCACAGATAATAAATGATGAATAAGAACCCCGGCATAAAAAAGTTCGTCTTTAATCCTTTTCAGGAAAATACTTACCTCCTTTATGATGAGGCCTCACATGCCTGTGTGGTGATTGATCCCGGATGCAGTAATGAGGAAGAAAATGAAGAAATCCTTTCTTTTATTAAAGAGAAAAAATTACATCCCGAACACGTACTGCTCACCCATGCTCATCTGGACCATGTTTGTGGAGCGCCTTTGTTCTATAACGAATTTGGCTTGTCTCCGCGGCTTCATCCGGATGATTTTTTTCTGTATGACACGGTTGAATCACAGGGGGAAATATTCTCTTTTCGGGTGCCTCCGATGCCCCCTGTAATAAAGCTGGAAGATAAAACCATTACTTTTGGAAATATTGATTTGGAGGTGCTCTCTTTACCGGGCCATTCCCCCGGCGGGGTTGCCTATTATCACAAAGGGTCCGGACTGCTTTTTTCCGGGGATATTCTTTTCCGGGGGAGCATCGGGAGGACGGATCTGCCCGGAGGAGATTATAACCGGCTTATAAATAGTATCAGAGAAAAAATTCTGGGCAGTATGAGAGACGAAGTGCATATCTTTCCCGGCCACGGGCCGGAGACAACGGTAGGATATGAGGCTTTGTCCAATCCTTTTCTGGATTTTGTATAATATATAGCGGATACTGACATTTGTGGTTTTTTTTCCTGAAGCCTTTTTTTATTTTTACCCGGGAAATTTTTAACTTAAAATCCGGTTCAATGACACCCTATACTTTTGCAGACCGGCATATAGGCCCGCGAGATACGGAAATACGGCAAATGTTGCAGTCTGTCGGGGAAAAATCCCTGGACTCTTTGATAGACAAAGTCATCCCTGATAATATACGGCTGGATAAAGAATTTTTTATTGACGCATTATCAGAAGCAGAATATCTGAAATACATCAAGCATCTGGCTGGCGGGAATAAACTTTACCGTTCTTTTATCGGCCTGGGATATTATAATACGGTTTTCCCGGCAGTGATCCAACGTAATATTCTTGAGAACCCCTCCTGGTACACGTCTTATACTCCTTACCAGGCAGAGATCTCTCAGGGGAGGCTGGAAGCTTTATTGAATTTTCAAACGGTGATCATAGAATTGACAGGCTTGCCTTTAGCCAATTCTTCCTTACTGGATGAGGGTACCTCTGCTGCCGAAGCTATGCTGATGTTGTATCATGCACGTTCCAGAGAGGCAGTGAGATTAAATGTGAATCGTTTTTTTGTAGATGAGAATATCTTTCCACAGACCTTGCAGATATTGAAAACAAGGGCTGCAGGCAGAGATATCGAGCTCGTGGTGGGATCATGGAAAGACGAAGATCCGACAGATGGTTTCTTTGGCGCCATGGTTCAGTACCCCAATGGAGACGGGCAGATAAATGATTATGAATCCTGGGTGACACGGCTTCATGAAAACGGAGTCCCGGTGGGAGTGATAGCCGATATCCTGAGCCTGGCATTATTGCGACCACCGGGGGAATGGGGTGCCGCCGTTGTGGTTGGTTCGGTACAACGCCTCGGACTGCCGTTGGGTTATGGAGGTCCTCATGCGGGATATATGGCTGCTAAAGAAGAGTATAAACGCTTTATCCCCGGAAGAATTATCGGGGTATCCCGGGATGCACAGGGAAAGCCTGCATTGAGAATGGCTCTGCAAACGAGAGAACAGCATATCAAAAGAGAAAGAGCTACCTCCAATATATGTACAGCACAGGCTCTCCTCGGTATGATGGCCGGCATGTATGCCGTTTACCAGGGACCTGAAGGTCTGAAACAAATTGCGGGCAGTATCCATGCTCTGACAGGGACACTGGATCAGGGATTGAAAACGCTGGGCTATGAGCAGGTAAACAGTGATTTTTTTGATACGCTGAAGATAAAGCTGCCGGACGGGATACTCCGGAAAGAGATCAAAAAATATGCTTTGCTGAAGGAGATAAATCTGAACTATTTTGAACCGGGCTATGTCAGTATAAGCCTCGACGAAGTAACTATCCCTGCGGATATTAAGGATCTGCTGGAGATATTTGCTGCGGTGGCGGGAGCCAAAGCACCTGCCGTGCAGGAGGGGGAGGATAAGATTTATTTTAGCCGGACCTTCCTGCGGACAACGGCTTTTCTGGATCATGAGGTTTTCCATAAGTATCGCTCGGAAACAGAAATGATGCGTTACATAAAGAAGCTGGAAAGAAAAGATATTTCCCTGACCCATTCGATGATCTCACTGGGTTCCTGCACGATGAAACTGAATGCTGCCGTGGAGATGTTACCGGTGAGCTGGCAGGAGTTTTCCGGAATACATCCTTTTGTCCCGGAAGAGCAGGCTGCCGGTTATCACCGGATGATAAACGACCTGCGGGATGATCTGCTGAAGATTACAGGGTTCGATGATATTACGTTCCAGCCTAATTCGGGAGCTGCCGGCGAATATACCGGACTCTCTATTATCCGCCGTTACCTGGAAGATAAGGGACAACCGGAGCGGAATGTGGTGCTGATCCCTTCTTCGGCCCACGGAACCAACCCGGCCAGCGCCGTGATGGCAGGGATGAAAGTGGTGGTGGTAGAGTGTGACGATCATGGAAATGTAAATGTGGATGTTTTACGTAAGCTGGCTGAAGAAAACAAAGACCATCTGGCTGCTTTTATGGTTACATACCCTTCTACTCACGGGGTTTTTGAGAGCAAAATCAAAGAAATGGCCGGGATTACTCATAAATATGGCGGGCAGGTTTATATGGACGGAGCCAATATGAATGCCCAGGTAGGGTTAACCAGTCCCGCAATGATCGGAGCTGATGTTTGTCACCTGAACCTGCACAAGACGTTTGCTATCCCACACGGTGGGGGAGGTCCCGGTGTAGGCCCTGTGGCAGTGAAAGCCCATCTGAAAGATTACCTGCCGGAGCATCCCCTGATAAAGACAGGAGGGAAAAAAGGAAAAATTACGGTGGCATCGGCGCCTTACGGAAGTGCTCATATCCTGGTGATCTCCCATGCTTATATTCGCCTGATGGGGAGCAAGGGCCTGAAGAAAGCTTCCGAGGTAGCTATTCTCAACGCCAACTACCTTTCAACAGCACTGAAAGATTATTTTAAAACACTTTATGCCGGAGAGAAAGGGTATGTTGGACATGAGATGATCCTGGACTGCCGGGAGCTTAAACATGCATCAGGTGTAAGCGAGATTGATATTGCCAAACGCATGATGGATTATGGTTTTCATGCCCCTACCTTATCTTTTCCGGTGCATGGAACCTTCATGGTGGAACCTACAGAGAGTGAATCCAAACCAGAACTGGACCGGTTTGCAGAGACCCTGATACAAATCCACCGGGAGGTTACCGAAATAATGGAGGGACAAGCGGATAAGCAGGATAATGTCCTGAAAAATGCACCGCATACCCAGGAGGTGGCTGCAGGAGACAACTGGACACACCCCTACGCTCGTGAAAAAGCGGCTTTCCCACTTAACTGGGTGAGGGAGAATAAGTTATGGCCAGCTACTAACAGGGTGAATGATGCCTGGGGAGACCGTCACCTGCTTTGCTCGGTAGAAGGACTGGAGAATTTCCCGGCCTATAAGGACGTTTAATCCGCCCTCCATCGGCCGCCATGCGCCTGCGCTGAAGCTTCAGCGACAGCGTGCGGATGGGGTGCCCCGGGATAATTCATTGAAACAGGTCTGTTAGCAGAAGAGCTGTCATCTCTTTCATGGTCATTCCGGCAGCGGCGGCCTGCTTCGGAATAATGCTTTCCTTGCTTAATCCGGGGATAGTATTTATCTCCAGAAAATAGGGGGTGTTATCATGCAGGATGAAATCAATCCGGGTAACCCCGCGGCATCCCAGGATCGTATAGATGGAAGAAGCTGTTTCCTGAATAAGTTTCAGTTTATCCCCGGGGAGACGTGCCGGGGTGATTTCCTCAGCCAACCCGTCGGAGTACTTAGCCTGATAATCGAAAAACTCATGCCGGCTGACAATTTCTGTTGGGGGAAAGACCATGTCCCGGGTGGCTGTTTTCAATACCCCACACGAAACCTCCATGCCCCCGATAAACTCTTCGATGATCACTTCTTCGCTTTCCTGAAAGGCTTTTTGGATGGCTTGTGCTACTTCTGACGGATGGAATGCCTTGGAAATGCCAAAACTTGAGCCACTGGCATTGGGTTTGATAAACAGCGGATACTTCATCCCGGCCAGGACGGAAGGAGTCCATCCCCCGGTAAAGTGTACCAGCACCGAAGGAGGGGTGGCTATATGGTATTTCTCCAGATATAGTTTACAGGCAAACTTGTGAAAGGTCAGGGAGGAAACAAATGCATCACATCCCGTGTAAGGTAACCGGATCATGTCCAAATACGACTGTAGTTTCCCGTCTTCGCCGGGACTGCCATGTATCACAATAAATGCGGCATCAAAATGGAGGATATTCCCCTGGATATCAAGAGAAAAATCATTTTTATCTACCGGATATGTTTCGCCGTCAGGGGCATTCCAAATCCAATCTTTTCCCCTGATGATTATTAGATAAGGGTGATACAACTTCCTGTCCAGGTTCAGCATCACCTGCTCCGCACTATGCAGGGAAATATCAAACTCTGAAGAATTTCCTCCGGCTAAAACGGCAATATTTTTCATGTGGTCAACTCTCTTCCTTTTCTTCACTTTGTGATTTATGCTTCAAACTTTGCACTTTATACTTTTTCCTTTTATTTTTTCCCCCCGGTTCCCAATCCCGGATCAGTAAGCCTTTGCCATAGCGCATGACGGTAAGTTTCTGTTTTGCCCTCCAGCCCAGATCTTCGATTTCTTCTTTGGGCAGGCTGATGCCATAACTGGTGCCTCCCCCAAGTTTGAGCAGGTTGCGGATGTGTCTTTTTGAAAGTTTTCTGCGAGCCATGATTTTTTGTTTTTTTATGATTATTGATTAAGAAACAGGGTTCATACTTCAGATATTCCCTTTTAAAATATAGGTATTTAAATACCTATTTTAATAGGTTGAAGATAAATTAAATGTTTTATTTATCAAAATTTCCGGAAGAAAATATTCCTCCTGTTTGTGGTACTAAATCTCATTTCTCCCACTGAGGTAAGTGTGCCATTTTTCAATGACTTGTGACATATCGTCCGGCAGGGGTGAGTCGAAAGACATGGTTTTTCCGGTGGCAGGATGAATAAATGCCAGGGATTTGGCATGGAGTGCCTGGCGGGGCAGGATCTTAAAACAGTTTTTTACAAATTGCTGGTATTTTGTGAAGGTTGTTCCTTTCAGGATGCGGTCGCCGCCATATTCGGCATCATTGAATAAAGGGTGGTGGATATACTGGAAATGAACCCGTATCTGGTGTGTACGGCCGGTCTCAAGCTGGCATTCCACCTTGCTGATGTATCCCAGCTCTTCCAAAACACGATAGTGGGTGATGGCGGCTTTTCCCTGGGATCCGTCGGCGAAGACATACATTTTGGTACGGTCTTTCGGGTTGCGCCCGATATGCCCTTCAATGGTACCTTCTTCTTCTTGCGGGATTCCCCAGATCAGGGCTATGTATTTCCGTTCTACGGTATGCAAAAAGAATTGCCGGGCGAGTTTATTCATGGCTGGCTCATTTTTGGCCACCACCAGGATACCGGTAGTATTTTTGTCAATACGGTGGACCAACCCCGGGCGTATATCTCCTGCCGGAAATCCGGGGTCATCTTTCAGGTGGAAAACCAGGGCATTTACCAGGGTTCCGGTATAGTTTCCGTATCCGGGATGTACAACCATGCCGGCCGGTTTATTGACAACCAGCAGATCCCGGTCTTCATAGAGTATATCCAGAGGGATATCCTGCGGGATGATCTCAATCTCCCGGGGAGGATGGGACAGAACAATCGTGATAATCTCTCCCGGTTTAATTTTGTAACTGGATTTTACCTGGCGTCCGTTTACCAGGATGTTCCCTGCCGCAGCCGCATTCTGTAGGCGTGTGCGGGAGGTGCTTTCCAGTCTGTTTAACAAGTATTTGTCTATTCGTAAAGGAGTCTGTCCGGGATCTACTGTAAACCGGTAATGTTCGTACAATTCCTGTTGATCATTTTCCTCTTCAGCCATAGAATGATTAATGTATGATGACCACCCTGGTACGGTAAACAGGCCTGTTTCCCTGACGGATAACCAGCAGGTACAACCCGTCGTGAAGACAGGAAACAGGGATTGAAGGCAGAAGTCCTTTTTTATGAAAGACTACCTGTCCTGAAAGGTTGAAGATGAGATATTCCGGATTTTGGACCTTTTCTTTTCCGAAATCGATGTGCAGAAAGTCGTTGGCAGGCTGAGGGAAAACTTTCCAGTGCCTGTTGCCGGGATAAACCGGAGAGGCAGAAGTAAGCAGTCGGTGTCCTGTGACGGGACGGATCATGATGGTTCCGGGGATGGAAGAAGAATCCCACTCTCCATTGAAGAAGATAAAAGTTTTATCCCTGTTGTTTCTGTTCCGGTCAAAACCGATGTTCAGAAAGACATCCGAATTCTGCTTCCATCCCACATAGAAATATCCTTCTGGAAGAACAACAGCGGAATCAAAGGTATAGGTTGTGAAACAGTTCAGGCTATCCTGGAATACGGGAACCTGACTGGTTTTTTCATACAGCACGTCACCGGGGGTTCCCTGGTTGTCTCCCCAAACCATCAGATTGAAGGTTACTTTGTTGACTTGTTGATAGGACTCATTGAAATAAATACGAACAGCCTGAAGTGTATCTGTTTTGTAACTGTGGAAGCGAACGGCGACGGCAGTATTGATGGTGCCGTTTCCACTCAGTCCGTAACCGGCTTCGGCAGATCCGTCATCGTAAGCAAAATAATCTTTAAAAACCTGGTAATAAGTGACGGTATCATTGACTTTCGGGTCGAAATTATCCGTGACCAGGTAACTACGTATTCTGAATACAACCGAATCAGGGGCAGGAGAGTCGAAAGTATAGATCAAAGGAGATTGATAGGTATCTGTTTTCAGGGGCAGGACATTGACGGCTCCTCCCGTATAAGTCTTGGATATCTGTCCCGTATAGAGATCTTTAATTTCAAAGTTACGTGTAACATTCCGCACGATGGTGTCATTGTTGCGATAAGTTACCGGCAGGAAACTTCCCATCTCTGAGAGAAAAGTGACCCTGAATTGTCTCCAGGGCATAGCCTCAAAAGTCTTTAGCACCGACTTCAGTGGAGTGGCAATGGCTACATCATGCATGATAGTATCATCAATAAACCGGTTTTTATCCAGATAAACATAGTCAATATTCCATTGATCACAGTTGCCATTAGCCCCCGGGTCACTTTGACCGGAAGATATACTGGCATAGTTTCTGAAACGAAAACGGAAGCCATTGTGGAGAAAGGCCGTATCTTTCACCGGCAGGATTATCACGCGAAAAGCAGTAGCCGTATCCCGTTGCAATGAATCTCCCGGTGTGTTCCAGACAGTGATCCATCGTTGTTGAAGAGGGGCAAAGAAGTCGAGACACAAAGAATCTTCCGGCTCGGGATGATCTGCCAGTCCCTGAGGCTGGTAATAAAAACTAAGAAAGATTTTAGCCCCCGGCGAATAATCCAGATTGACAGGGGCGGAGGTCAGGTGGTCGGCAACAAAAGGAAACGGGCTGGCATCAGGATACAGAGACCCCTCTTCGTTGATAGCATCCAGAGTAGCTACGCCCAGCGTCGGCGGGGATACCCCGTATGTCTGGTTTATGAATGCATCCCTGTCTGACCACAACCGTGGATTGGGATATACCCTATAAACAGAAAAATCATCCAGAAATGGCAGAGATAAAGTATCCTGAAGGAAAGCACTTTTGGTATTCTTCCCGTGCCATTGACGATACGCTTTTTTAACAGCCGGGTTGGTCTGTAACGGCACCAGTATTTCCTGTGCTGAAAGGGGTAGAACCGTAAATGCCAGAAAAAATATAAAGAGAATTTTATTTTTCATTCGGAACAGATGAATCTTTAATGATCATTGTGTCTGCCGCAGGCAGTCTGGTTGAATCTAATGTAAACCACAGGTAAACAGGAGAACCTATCGGAACGCGTTGACCTTTTATAAAACGGGGACTTTGTTTCCAGACAAAAGCACGCACAGAGTCTTCAGCGGTAAAAACAGTGGAATCATAAACCATGGCCCCCATATTCAGGGCGGAACTGATGATTATTTGTTCTGCTTTGTTTAGGGT
>CAYLJE010000040.1:0-18647 GCA_964383915.1 uncultured Rikenellaceae bacterium | reverse complement strand
CTTTCCATACACCTTATTTACAGCCAGTCCCAATCCGGCAGCACCGGTAAATGTATGAAATTCTTTGCGATTCATAATATTCTAAAATTAAAAGAATAAAACCTAAATATCTAAATAAAATGGAATCGTCATGAATTTCTACAGTGTGCGTTAATATTGGGAAGCGCAATGAAAAGTTTTGAAAGCGCAGCCATCGCTACGGTGAAAAACTTTGAAATGAGCATTTCCAATAGTGGCGTGCAATATTTTGGATTTTTAGGTAAAATAAATTTACCCAAACAGATTATGTAGAAGTAGTAAAAAATCCTCTGTTATTATCTTCGTAAAAATATTTTTACTAATTTCATTGGCTTTATTTATAATTACCTTTATCCTTATTTCAATGACAAATATTAAAAAATTTTATTTCCTTTTTTCATTGATTTATTTTTTTACCGGTCTAACATCTTTGTTTTCGGCCGGGTATAATTTTTCTGAAAAAATAAATGAAGATACGGCCTCGGCCGATGTAAAATATCTCCTTCCTGGTCAGCAATTGCGCCAGTCCGTATGCATGAACGGCATATGGAATTTCAAGAGCCATGTGGATACGTTCTGGACAAAGATTCCCGTACCGGGCTCCTATACGGGTGTCCGGAAAATGTGGGGTGGTTTTGTATGGGATAGCTGGGATTATCCGGTACGGTGGCAGGACAAGGGTGCTACCTACAAACGTAATTTTATCGTACCGGCGTACATGCAGGGCAGGAACATTACTTTTAGCTGCGGCGGCAGTGCCCATCATACCAGGGTATATGTCAACGCTCATTTTGCCGGGGAATCATATGATGCCTGGAGGCCTTTCGAATTTGAGATTACCAGGTTTCTGAAAGATGGTCCCAACGAGCTGGTTGTGGAGATCACCGATGAGCCAAGTATGCTGTTCAGTGATTTGAGAACCAACTTGCGTGGCATTTGGCGGGATACCTGGCTGAATGCTTACGGAGATCTTTCTGTGGACAAGGATGCTTTTGTGACTACTTCTGTCCGGGAAAAATGCATTGCCGTTGAAACACCCGTGATTAATCATACACCTCATGACAAACGTTTTTTCGTACGCTATTTTATGACAAATGCCAAGGGGAAGGTGGTACTAACTTTTAACGGAGGATGGTATCGGGTGGCCGGTAACGATACCCTGACGGTAAAATCGCAGTCAGTATGGGAGCATCCGCATCTCTGGTTTCCCTATGATCCTTATTTGTATCATATTCATATAGTGCTATATAATGAAAGGATGCAACCGGTGGATCATGATAGTATCCGTTTTGGTTTCAGGGAAATCACCTGGAAAGGTCCGCATCTGTATATGAACGGACGGGAGATGTTTCTACACGGTCATGGCGGCCATGCAGAAGGCGACCTGATGGAGTCACGTGCATTCTATCAGGCTTGGTTCGGTAATCTGAAAAAAAGAGGGATTGGTTATATCCGCCTCCATAACGGGCCCAAAGATGCTGTATTGTATGAGGTGGCTGATGAGATCGGATTCCTGCTGGAGGCAGAGCCGGCTTTTCATTTTAAAGTACCCAAAGATACGGCATTTGCCTTGAAACACCTGGGAGGGATGGTCAGACTCCTTCGAAACCATCCTTCCGTAATCGTCTGGAGTGTCTCCAATGAACTACGGTGGCGGGGCGGAGGAGAGAAGAAATTCCTGATCGACTATGTACATTCCCTGGATACAACCCGTCCGGTTTTTGCTTCCGACTTCTCCCTACAATCGCGTTTTGGCGATGTGGTAGGACATCACTACAACCCCAAAACGGTTTTTAATGAATGGGAAAAATATGGCCCCGATAAACCCATGATCTGGGATGAACTGGGCAGTGTGTGGCAGCACGACCGGCCCATGGAGAACGGTACGGCCGGATATGAGGTTTCGGCCCAGGATTATGCCACGGGCCTGTGGTATGACGGCCATGAACAAATCCTAAAAGATATTGAGGAATCTATCAACGGAAAAGTGTTCAACGGAGAGTTGCACCGCCCCAATATTTTTATACCCTGGGATATTTCCTATAACTTTTTCCGTTTCCAACCGGTCAATAAAAACCGGCCGATGAAACTCCATTGGGATCATTACAACACCTGTGGGATCAAGATCGCCAAAATCAAACCGGCCGCCTCAACGGTCAATATCTGGGATCCTACCCTCCCGGTGATGGAGCCCAATCCAGGATTTTACCTTTTCAGTAAACATCTTCCCCAGATACGCTTTCTACATGAAGATAAAACGGTGACTTACTTTGGAGGTCAGAAGATCACAAGAACAGGAAAACTGTATTACGAAGACCTCAGGTTGGTGGATACCGTAGCCTGCAGGATAGAGAGTCCGGAAGGGCTTGTTTATTGGAAAAACAGGGTGCCTTTTACAATCCGTCAGGGACAGATCCGGGATAATGTAACCTTTACTTTTCAACTACCGGAAGTAACCCGTGTTACCCCGGTGAAACTGATCCGGGAGTTCCGGTATCAGGGCAGGCCCGGTTACCAGCACGTAGAAGAGGTAACGGTTTTCCCCGTCTTGGGCGTCTCCGGAATTAATCTGCAGGGACATAAAGTTGGGATACTCGATCCGCAGGGAAAGCTGCAACCGATATTGAAACGTTTGAGGATACCGTTCAAAAACCTGAAAAACAGAAAAGATATTCATTATCCTGATATAGAAGTTCTTATAACGACAGGTGTTTCTGAATCCACGGAAGAAATGCTGTCATTTATAAATGACGGTGGCCGCTGGGTAGTTTTTAAAGAAGATAAATCCCGGAGTGAAAGCCCCGACATGCGACAGGTAAACATGCTGACGGAAAAATTTGACGGGGAGACCGGAGAGGTTACCCGGAGCAAACCTTTTGCTTCCTCATCCGGACGGGTGTGGCAGGTTCGCCTGTCAGACGGAGATAAGGTCAAAGTGACAAAGAATACGTTGGTAGAACAGTTCAACCGTCTTGATCTTCATACTGCTTCAGGTAAGAATGTACTGATCTATGCGGAAACCGGAAACCGTTTTATCTCCCGGCCCGACCGGGGCCTGATTGCATTGCGATATTCTTATGCCGGATGGAATGCCAAACCGGCCCCCGAAACATACATCCGGTCAATACGGGTAGTGCTGCGGGATATCGAAGGAAGATGGTATGTCTCTGATAAAGACCACAAGGTTATGCTTGACAAAGGAACAGGAATGGTCACCGCTAGTTTGTTGGAGATGCAATGGCACCCTTTGAAGGTTGAAAAAAAATATTTCAGCGTGTCTGAAATGCCGGCAAAAAATCAGCCGGATTTTTCCAAAGTAACGGGTTTTGGTATTCTGATTGATCCGGAACAGTCCGAAGATCACGATCTTTTTATACAGAAATTGGAACTTCGGGGGGATGCGCTGCCTGCAGCCTATATCCCTTTGAACGGTGCCCGCCATCTATTGCTAAAAGATATCGATCAACGTTATCTTACCTGGTGGCGGGGCGGTTCTTCGCAGATGATCCTGAAGCCGCCGGCCGGAAAAATGAGTTATCACAACATCCTCCTGGGTAACAAGGATGGCATGGGATCGGCCTTGTATGAAGCTTTTGCTGGAAAAGGGATGTGTATTGTAACCAGCCTGAACATCCCGGGACAAACGGAGAAAGAGCCGGCAGCAGCCCGAATGTTGAAGAATATCCTGGAATATACCGCCTGGTACCGGCCCTCTGAAAAACCGGCAAAGACCCTACTATGGACCGGTCCGGGAACGAAAAAGCTGATGGATTCCACCGGATTGATCTATACGGAAGAAGGCGACCTGACTGGTTGCCGTTCCCTGGTTATCGATGGGCAGGATACAGCCAGTGTGGCAAAAGTGTCTTCCCGAACAAAAGAGATACAAACCTTCGTCAGAAACGGAGGACATGTGTGGATACAGCAGGTTACGGAAGAAAGTCTGCCTGTATTCAGAGAACTGGTCTCTGGAAAACTACAACTGACTAATCCTTTCCGCGGACAACGAAGCCACTGCGTGAAAGCGGCTGTAAGCTGGACGCTGAAGCATACCCCCAAAACACCGGTAGAATACTACGATAGCATCCTGATCCCACAGCCATTTGAGCCTAACTTCGATCCTTTGCTTTCGGGCCTTGCCAATTATGACTTGCAGTGGAAAGGACAGGAAATGTTCAAAAAAGGCATCGAGGTGAAAGGGATGGATCCGGTGAATCCTACCGGCGAGGCGTTGATCCTGATCAGCAACTGGGGTATTGACTGGTCGCAACCTGATTTGTTCGGTGAATATATCCATGAAGCACAGGACTGGCAACGGGCTACTTGGTTTGTGAATCGTGACCCGGTGGTGCTGAAAGTGAAACGGGGATCAGGATATTTTGTACTTAGCCAATTGGATTTTGCCAAAGGAGGAGAGAAGGGAACCCGTCTTCTGGCACAACTGCTTACCGGCATAGGGTGTGCCATTGGTACACCGGCCAACCTGCCGAAGGAAGATTATCTGTTTGACTTCTCCGCAAACAAAGACCAGCGCCGGCGTTTTGCGGTGACCGCCCCGCTGCTGCCACCGGTACAGCGCCTGTATTACGGTTCGTCACCAGAATTGACAGAGACGATATTCCCATCAAGAAGCAGGGATAAAAATGCGGTCGCGACGGTACTTATGATCCATGACAGTATCATACAGCACAGTCTGATTGCTGTTCGTAAGGAACTGGAAGGACGTTACGACCTGCACGTAAGTAAGCCGGTAGAGACTACACGGGACTTACTTCAAAATTTGGATAATATTATCGGAACAAACCATTGGAATACAATCGTGGTAACTGTTGGGTTGGAAGATCTGCGGAAAAAAGATGGTAAATCCCGTATCAGTCCGGAGGAATTCAGACAAAATCTGGAACAGATCATAAGACGACTTAAAAAAACTGGGGCTAAGCTGTACTGGACAACCATCCTGCCCGTGCCTCGGGATGACAATCGTTACAATAGCGGGGATGTGGTGCATTACAACAAGATAGCCTGGGATATCATGGATAAACAGGGGGTGTATATGATCGATCTGTATAATTTTGTCACGAAGCTTTTTCCAGAGCTGCAGACCCAGCCACAGTTACAGCCGACGAAAGAGGAGTGGGAAGAAGTGGGTCATCAGATCGCCGACGGTATCCTGCTTTTCGGCGCACAGTTTTGATAAATGGTTCACTGTAAAGCACATACAACACATCTTAAAAAACAAAAATGGGAAGAATTTCGTTATGAAATTACTTCCCATTTTCCCGTTGCCGAATCCGTAAACCCGGTCGAACGGGCCAAGTTACAGTTATTATGACTTCTGCTTTGCGATCTTTTCTTTCGTCCGGATCACTTGGCTTCCGGTTTTTGAACTTTCGGTCCTTTTCAGACCTTATGTTCTTTCCCCCGATTCTTTAAAGGGCTTCAACATACCTGGTTATTGCTAATCCGACATGATGAAGTGGATCCAGGTCCGGATCTGCCGTTTCCGTCATCTCTTTTCCTTTTCCCCCTTTCGAAGCACACTCTCCAAAGAACATCACCTCTTGCCGACTTTCCTTGAATCAGTCCTCCGGAGTTTCCCCCTTTCAGGTTTTTCCCCGGTTTTCCTTGCCCTCGAAGGGCAGACCCACGGTCCACCGACCGACCTTTGAGTGGCTTTTTCGAGTGGGATTTTTTCCGGGTAATTTTTTGCAAAACTTCCTTTTCAAAATCCGGAGCTCCTCGAACCAGCCTTTTATCTCTCACTTGGTATATCAAAAATAAGTCACACAACTTTCCCATGCAAATTTTTTTACATTTCTAAATGCACAAAATACTAACAATAGTTATTAACAATTGTTTATAACTCTCCTTTTTCCTTACCTCACTGATTCATGGTATTTTTCACAAAGTTATCCAACCACAATGGTTAAAGAAAAAAAGAAGGGACCAGACCGGGGATATCTCTATTTATGTGGATAGAAAATTTGTTTTTTCAAAAAATAGTATCTTTACATCGTCAAACCTTTGGGGTAATATCATGATCAAAAAAATTCTGATTGCAAACCGGGGGGAAATTGCTCTCCGCATCATCAGATCCTGTCGGGAATTACAAATCCAGACTGTTGCTGTTTATTCAGATATTGACCGTCATTCCATGCATGTGCGGTTAGCCGATGAAGCCTATCCTATTGGACCGGCTCCCTCCGCCGAGAGTTATCTGAATCAGGACAAGATATTGGAAGTTGCCAATAAGTCCGGCTGTGATGCCATCCATCCCGGGTATGGTTTTCTATCCGAGAATGCTGTCTTTGCAGAAAAAGTAAGATCTGCCGGACTAATCTTTATCGGGCCCGATCCGGAAGCGATCCGTACCATGGGCGACAAAATTATAGCTCGTAAAACAATGATTGCTGCCGGCATTCCGGTGGTCCCCGGCAATGAGAAAGTCATCCGGGATGAGGAAGAAGCCCTGCAAATCGTCCGTGATATTGGTCTGCCTGTGATGTTGAAGGCCTCTGCCGGAGGAGGAGGCAAGGGGATGCGTTTAGTACATGCGGAAAAAGAATTGATGCCTGCCCTCCGGGCTGCCAGATCAGAGGCTGAAAATGCTTTTGGTAATGACGCTGTTTACATAGAAAAGTATATTGAATCGCCTCATCATATCGAGTTCCAGATCCTGGGCGACCAGTATGGGAATTATGTTCATCTGGGAGAACGGGAATGTTCTATCCAGCGGCGTCACCAGAAAGTAGTAGAAGAAACACCTTCGGTATTGATGACTCCCAAACGAAGGAAAGAAATGGGAGAAAAAGCCATTGCCTCCGCCCGTTCGGTCCATTATGAGGGAGCCGGAACCGTTGAATTTCTTGTAGATGAGGAGGGTCATTATTATTTTCTGGAGATGAATACCCGACTGCAGGTAGAACATCCGGTCACAGAACTGGTTACGGGTGTGGATTTGGTAAAGGAGCAAATACGGGTAGCACAGGGAGACAAACTGGCCATTATCCAAAATCAGGTCATCCAGCGGGGTCATTCTGTAGAATGCAGAATATATGCCGAAGATCCTGATCATAACTTCATGCCTTCACCGGGAAAAATTATTAAAATGCGCGAACCACATGGTCCGGGTATCCGTGTGGATGGATATGTTTACGAAGGCTTTGATATTCCTATTTATTATGATCCAATGATTTCCAAGCTGATTACTTACGGTGCCAACCGGGAAGAAGCAATCCAGCGTATGATACGAGCCCTGGATGAATATCAGATCACCGGTATAAAAACATCAATCCCTTTCCTGAAAAAGATTATGAAAAACAAAGACTTCAGGGAAGGAAGATACAATACCCAATTTATAGACACACACCAGGAGGAGTTGTTTGGTGAAGAGATTTCAAATGCCGAACTTGAATTGGAAGAACTTGCAGCCATCATTGCTTATCTGGAATACCTGGACAAAAGAAAATCATCCATACCATCTAATGGTTCGTCTAAGAAACACAAACAGTGGAAAGAATTCGGAAGGAAAAAAGCTGTCATTTACCGTTTATAATTTTCAAATCTAACCTTACATGCCATCTATAGAAATTGAATTAAAAAACCGGTCCGTCCAGGCAGAAATTCTTGAGCAAAAAGAAGATAAATTAAAAGTATCCATAAACGGAAAACCATATGATCTGGACGTCAGAAAGGTGGAGCCAGGCATTTATTCTTTATTATACCAAGGAAGATCTTATGAGATGCACATCACTGAAATATCTAAAAAAAACGAGTATAATGTACAGGTAAACGGACATGCCTGGGATATTCAGATTGTAGATGCAGAGGTCCGTTTTCAGCGCAACAGGGGCAATGGTAAGATGGAAAACGGAATGAATCATATCTCCTCTCCCATGCCTGGAAAAGTAGTGAGGATTCCTGTATCCGTCGGGGATGAGGTAGAAGAGGGGCAAACCCTTATCATCATCTCTGCCATGAAAATGGAAAGTGAATATAAATCACCTAGGGTTGCTAAGATCAAAGAAATTCTGACAAAAGAAGGAGCTACCATCGACGGGAATCAAACACTGATCACCCTTGAATAGATACTGATCGCTTGTTTCACTCTCCAAACTGTCAAATCCAAAACCTCAAAAACATACTTTATGTTAACACTCAAAGATAAATTCAGAATACTGAAAGAAAAAAACAATCAAGCCGAACTGGGCGGAGGTGAAGAACGTATAAAAAAACAACATGAGAAAGGGAAAAAAACCGCCCGTGAACGAATTGACCTGTTGCTTGACCCCGGGACTTTTGTGGAAGTTGACAAGTTGGTTGTACACAGATGTACAGATTTTGACATGGACAAGAAAAAGATTCCGGGAGATGGTATTGTTACCGGATACGGGAAAATTGACGGAAGACTGGTCTATCTCTTTGCCCAGGATTTTACCGTTTTCGGAGGTTCTCTTTCACGTACCAATGCAAATAAAATCATTAAATTAATGGATCTGGCGATGAAAATGGGAGCTCCCATTATCGGACTGAATGATTCAGGGGGTGCCCGTATTCAGGAAGGGGTTCAGAGTCTTGGAGGATATGCCGACCTGTTTTATCGCAATGTGATGGCTTCCGGCGTTATTCCCCAGATTTCAGCTATTCTGGGCCCCTCTGCCGGAGGCGCTGTTTATTCTCCGGCATTAACTGATTTCATCTTTATGGTAAATAAATCCAGTTATATGTTTGTTACCGGTCCGGATGTCATAAAAACAGTCACCCATGAAGAGGTGACCAAAGAAGAGTTGGGGGGAGCTATGACTCATAATTCTAAAAGCGGGGTAGCCCATTTTATAGGAGATAATGAAGAACAGGTACTTATGATGATCAGGGAACTTTTCAGTTTTATCCCGTCCAATAACATGGAAGACCCACCGGTTAAACCTACCACCGACGATCCTAACCGGGAAGATCCGACACTCCATGACTTGGTACCAACAGATTCCAATAAACCGTACGATATCAAAAAGTTGATCACCTCCGTTGCTGACGACAATTATTTCTTCGAGGTCATGCCCTATTATGCCATGAATATTGTCGTAGGATTTATGCGCCTGGATGGAAAACCCGTGGGGGTGGTCGCCAATCAACCTGCTTATCTGGCCGGTGTTCTTGATATTGATGCCTCGGTGAAAGGAGCCCGCTTTGTCAGGTTCTGCGATGCTTTCAACATACCGTTGGTCACTTTCGAGGATGTACCCGGCTTTCTGCCAGGGACATTGCAGGAATTTGGAGGAATTATCAAACATGGAGCTAAATTGTTATACGCTTTCTCCGAAGCGACTGTACCAAAGATCACAGTAATTACCCGGAAAGCATATGGCGGAGCATACTGTGTTATGTCCTCCAAGCACATTGGGGCAGATGTTAATTATGCTTTCCCTACTGCTGAAATAGCCGTCATGGGCCCTGACGGAGCTGTGAATATCCTGTATAAACACAAAATAGGCAGCGAGGAAGAAAAGGCACACATCGTGGAAGAATACAAAGAGAAATTTGCCAACCCGTTCAAAGCTGCTGAAATAGGATATATCGACGAGATCATTTATCCCAGCCAGACAAGGAAAAAACTGATCCGGGCTCTGGAGATGACACAGAACAAAACCCTTTCAAATCCGCCCAAGAAACACGGAAATATACCACTGTAGAGATTTAACAGACCTTGGCACAGCAAAAATTCTGTGATGATAAATACCGGAAAGGAAGAGTCAATAGATACCCCCTGCGTAGGCCCGGGGAGCCCTCAATTACAATCTACTGATAGCAGCCTGCCCGGGAATGGATAAAGATGTAAAATGTTTTTTACCGGCTGGCGCTTACGTAAATGCCACCGCCATGAGCGGGAACACACCTCTTATCCGGGAACCCGTGAACGCCCAAAAACCATATTCTCATTTAATCCCCCGGCAGGTTTTTATTTTAAGAAGACCTGTTATGTTGTCCTGCGTGGAAGAATTGATCTGCGGATAAAAAAATAAGCATTCCTTTCCCGTCTGTAATCATAGCTCTTACTGTCAGGAATGAAAGACGAGCAAAGGAACACGGGTATAGTAAAACATCTTCCTGGTTACACTCGGATTAAAAATCTTTGCGATTAAATTACGTTTATGGGTAGTGAGAGCAATGGCACTGACTATGTTTGCCGACACATATTCATCTATACCGGTGATCACATCCTCATGAGAAATAACAGAACAACTTACCTTGATTTCGCGATAAAATTTTTTAAAATAATCCCTCAGGCCTTCCATCTTTACCCTCTCTGACGGATCATCCTCCTCCTTGCCGATATGCATACACACAATCTCCATATCAAAAGGTTTCATCAAACGGATCAATTTTTTAATGGCCTGAAAATCTGCTTCATCATAGTCCGTAGCATAAATAATCTTTTTACGTTCAAAGAAACCTTTTAATTCAGCATCTTCCGGAATCACCAGAATTGGCAAAGGAGCTTTTGCCAGAATATGGGTTGTGGTAGAACCAATCGGATCATTTTTTCGTTGATCTTTTCCACGGGCTCCCATAATGATCAGGTCAGGCTTATAAGATTCACAGGCATATAGAACCACATCTTCCAAAGAACCTTTGAGAAGAGAATAATCGATCATTACACTACTCAAACCTTCTTCATCTGCCGTTTTTTTCAACGATGCTGTAAAATTCTTGATTTCCTGTTGAGCCACATCCTTCAAATCATTCAGATATTCTGTCAGTGTACCTTCAAAACCGAATGTTTCATCGTAAGGAATGGCCTGTAAATCAGGAGAATAGTAAGCATGCAATAAAAGTATTTCAGCATTTACCTGAAGTGCATAGTATAAAGCAAAATGAGCTGCATGGCGTGAGTAATCACTAAAATCAACCGGCACCAGTATTTTCTTAATACCCTCTGTATTTTTCTTTGTGCCCACGGGATTGTCCTTAACTTTATTCTTCTTCATATGCTTATCCTTCCCCTCGATCTCATCTATAAAGTTACGGTATATCTTTAAGGCTTTCCCCATATCTTTTTCTTTCACGATAATTTTCACGCCGGTAGATACATCGGAGCTGATCATGTTCACATTGGAGAGAAAAGCATCAATCCCTTCATTTTCCAATCTGGATTGAATCAGTAAAGCCCGTTCATAAGAATGTTCAGCCAGAATAACCAGTTTATCTTTCATCTTCTTCATTTTTTATAAAGATACAGAATATCCGGGAAAAAATCAACAGGAAAAAAGGGAAGTTTGGAGTGAACTAAAGTTCAGTAACTCCGGGTACTCCCGACTTCAGGCACTCTTACCTGAAGCTAAGGCCGATGCCTGCGGTATAAATAGAATAGTCAGCCCAGGTATAGTCGGCATGAATGGTGAGTACCGCCAACTTCAGCCGCAGACCACCATTCACCCGCAAGCCACTCTGATTTACGAGTTTCATGGACGGGATCTGGTGTATATCATCATCTGTGTAAACAGGACCTGTGGTGGAAATATCCGGGTGAAAAGCAGGAATAGGGATGTTCCCGTTCACAAAAATATCCGTTTGTGTTTTGCTGTAACCCACCCCGCCGAAAACATTGATCACGGGAAGAGCGGTAGAAACAAGCAGGTCAAAAGTATATGCCTGGACTCTGGCACGGAATTCCTGGCCTGTAAAATCAGCCTGTTTATAAGTCACCAGGTGATCATAGCTTAAAGGTTCCAGCTGAAATCCCGAATACGTATTTAACTGGGTATATCCCCCGAAAACAGATAGCCCTACCGGCAATCTTTTTAAAAAAGGTATCCACTGTCGAAGGCTATGTTTCAGACCAACGCCCCATAATCCGATTTTCGCACTGGTCCGGGGAATTTGTACCGGGACCATAAAACGGCCGATAATTTCAGTACCTGCCGGCAGACCAATCCCTGTCTGCAGCATAGGAGCGGGAACAAAACCATATCCTGTACCTGCAGGAGCATTAAAAGAAGCAATGGTAACAGGGGTCCCATTATAATTTACATCATATTCCAGCAGCGGACCATCGTCTTTACTTCCGGCAACAGTAGGAGCCATTGTATTGGCACCAGCCACATGGAGATTTTCAAAAGGAATATCGTTCAGATCAAAACTTTTGGCGCTCTCCGCAACCATGGTCATATTTATGGTGAAAGTTACATCAACCCCTCCCAGTTTATGTGGTCGTGCCGTATTGAACCATCCGGCATTAAGATCTGCCCCGAAAGCATTGATCCACGGTCTGATATACTCTTTCAATAAAGCCTGTCCGTCGTTTACCCCTCCCTCGAAAAGATTAAAAGTTTCCAATTGTGAATAAGACATCCATGGCATCAAAATAAAAAATGCAAAAAAAGCAATGGAACATAAAACCTTTTTCATTGTCTGATATTTTTTGTTGAACATAGTAAAACAATTGCTAAAGATAAGACAATTTTTTTACAGTTTTGGTTGCCTGTCATCCAAAGAAATAACACTTTCATCAACGGGACAAGCTGAAATAACCGTATCTTTGCAATAACTAAACCGGCATCTATGGCTTTGAATATTCCACTGGCTGAACGCATGCGTCCGAAAACGCTGGAAGAGTATGTGGGTCAGGAACACCTGGTTGGGAAAAATGCTATTTTGCGTAATCTGATAGATGCCGGGACCATCCCTTCCATGATCCTGTGGGGTCCTCCGGGTGTAGGTAAAACAACCCTGGCAAAAATATTCTCTCAACAGTTAAACCGGCCGTTTTACAGCCTCAGTGCTGTACACTCTGGTGTCAAAGAGGTGCGGGAGACCATTGAAAAAGCAAAAAAAGAACAATTTTTTGACCGTCCAAACCCGATCTTGTTTATTGATGAAATACACCGTTTCAGCAAATCCCAGCAAGACTCCCTGTTAGGTGCTGTCGAACAAGGTACCTTCACGCTGATCGGGGCCACTACTGAGAACCCCTCTTTCGAAATCATTTCTCCCCTCCTTTCCCGTTGCCAGATATATGTGTTAAAACCCATGGACAAAGAGAATCTGACATCCCTGCTGAACATGGCGCTCACCCGGGATCACTATCTTAAAACACTATCCATAGAAATCAAAGAAGATGAAGCGTTGTTACGATATTCCGGAGGAGACGCACGAAAACTATACAATGCACTGGAAATTGTCATAGATGCAGAAAAAAATCAATTTCCGGCAGGGGAAAAAATTATCATCACCAACGGTATTGTTCAACATCATCTTCAGGAAAATCCGGCATTATATGACAAACAGGGGGAACAGCATTATGACATCATCTCTGCCTTTATCAAATCTGTCCGGGGCGGAGACCCCAATGCAGCTGTTTACTGGTTAGCCAGAATGGTGGAAGGGGGTGAAAATCCCGAATTTATTGCGAGGCGGCTTGTTATCCTGGCGTCTGAAGACATTGGAATAGCCAACCCCAATGCCCTGTTATTGGCTCAAAGTGCTTTTGATGCCGTTCATCAGATCGGCTGGCCGGAATCACGTATCATCCTGTCCGAGACAACCATTTATCTGGCTACATCCCCTAAAAGCAACTCGGCTTATATGGCTATTAACGAAGCACAATCCCTGGTGCGTCGTGAAGGAGATTTGTCTGTGCCCCTGAATATCAGAAATGCTCCCACCGGTCTGATGAAAGACCTGGGTTATGGAAAAGATTATAGATATGCACATAACTATCCGGGAAACTTTGTCCGGGAGAAGTTTATGCCTGGAAAAATAAAAGGAACAAAAATCTATACCCCCGGCGAAAATGCAAGAGAAAAAAAGATCGCTGAACGGCTGAGGAAATGGTGGGGGGATCTTTATAAATATTAGTCATTATTAAATCATTCCCTGATGGACATTATAAAAAATCTAAAAAAGATCAGGCAGTTGGACTCAGGCAATTTTTTTCTTATTGCCGGTCCCTGTGTGATAGAAAGTGAAGAAAATGCTTTTTACATTGCTGAAAAAGTTACCGGCATAACTGAAAAACTAAAAATTCCATATATTTTCAAAGCATCTTATAAAAAGGCGAATCGCACGCGACTGGATTCCTTTAGCGGCATCGGGGATGAAAAAGCTTTAAAGATCCTTAAAAAGATCGGGAACACCTTTGATATTCCTGTTCTGACGGATATTCATTCGGTCCCCGAAGCAGACATGGCAGCCCAATATGTAGATGTCCTGCAAATTCCTGCTTTCCTCAGCCGGCAGACTGATCTGCTGGTAGCAGCTGCTAAAACGGGCAAAATGGTAAATATCAAGAAAGGTCAGTTTATGGCTGCTCCGGCCATGCGGTATGCTGCCGACAAGGTGATCCTGTCCGGCAACCCGAACGTCATGCTGACAGACCGCGGCACTATGTTCGGCTATAATGACCTGATTGTAGATTTCCGAAGCCTCACCGAGATGAAGAAATTTAATCTCCCTGTCGTAATGGATATTACGCATTCTCTGCAGCAGCCCAATCAGGTAGCAGGTGTTTCCGGCGGACGTCCGGATATGATTGAGACCATCGGCAGGGCAGCCATTGCTGTAGGTGCCGATGGGATATTTCTGGAGACCCATCCCGACCCGGCCAGCGCCAAATCTGATGGCACCAGTATGCTTCATCTCGATCTCCTGGAATCTTTACTCCGGAAACTTATACGTATCCGGCAAACGATCGTGAAATTTTAACTGATTGAAGACTTTATGATCTGTAAACAAGCAGTTCTCCATGGCAAATGTATTCCCATTCATTCCGAATACCGCACTGCTTTCGTAACACCTTTGATCTTAAGGAGCTTACGTAGAATGATCTCAAGATGATCGGCATTGGCCACCACCACTCTGAGCATTCCTTCAGACGCTCCTTTTTTTTCGGAGAAGGATATGGACCGGATATTCACATGAAGTTTATTGGATAACAGTTCTGTAATACGGTTTACCATCCCGATCTCATCTGTTCCTGTCACACGGATAACCGCTTCAAAAGAAGGTTTATCTGTGACTTCTGCCCAATGGGCCGGCACAATACGGTAAGGATATTTTTCTTTCATCCATTTGGCGTTGGGACAATCCCGCCGGTGGATTTTTATTCCTTCATTAATAGTCACAAATCCAAATATAGGATCCCCGAAAATAGGATTACAACATTTAGCCATTTTAAATTCCACATTCCTCACTTTATCATCAATCACCAGATAATCTTCATTCCTTGGTTGTCTGTCTGCGGGATATGATCTGACCACGTCTGTTGGCTTCATTTCCCCAATCCCCTGTTGCTTATCCCGGGTAGTCAGCACCTCCTTGATCTCCAGCAAATCAATTTTTTCATCGGCAATCAGGGCATACAGGTCTTGTGCCAACTTTATACGGTAGTGTTGCAAAAGGATTTTTACCTTTTTATCCGAGAAGGGTATTTTCCAGTTATGCAGGCGCCTCATCAACATTTCTCTTCCCCTGCCTGCGGCTTTCATCTTTTCCTCGTTCAGAGATTGTTTGATTTTAGAACGGGCCTTGGAGGTCCTGACAATATTTAGCCAGTCCGTTGTCGGCTTCTGGTTCCTGGCAGTAATTACTTCCACCCTGTCTCCTGTTCTGAGTTCATGATGTAACGGTACCACGCGGTTATTAATTTTACCACCCGTACAATGCATCCCTACTTCAGAATGAATGGCAAATGCAAAATCAAGTAATGTAGCGTCTTCAGGGAGTCTTATAACATCCCCTTTCGGAGTAAAGACAAAAATTTCCCGTGTATAAAGATTCAGCTTCATCTGATCCACAAAATCATCAGAACGCGGATCATAATTTTCCAGGATTTCCCGGACATTACGCAACCACTCATCCACTGCCTGCTCACGGCCACCTTCTTTATATTTCCAATGCGCTGCGAAACCTTTCTCGGCAATTTCATCCATACGGGTAGTGCGGATTTGCACTTCTATCCATTTTCCGGACGGACCTACAACCGTTGTGTGTAACGACTCATAACCGTTTGATTTGGGAATAGATATCCAATCCCGTAATCTGGTGGGATTGGGCATATATATATCGGTCACAATGGAATAAACTTTCCAGCAATCCTCCTTCTCCTTTTCACCACTACTCTCGAGGATAATACGTACAGCAAAGATATCATACACCTCCTCAAAACCAACGTTTTGTTTTTTCATCTTATTCCATATCGAATGTACGGATTTAAGACGGCTTTTAATGGTAAATCGCAACCCTTCTGTTTCCATTCTTTTACGGATTGGCTCTATAAATTCACGTATTAACCGGTTACGCGAGGTTTTTGTTTTGGATATTTTACGTTGTATCTCTTCATACACTTCCGGTTCAAGGTATTTCATGGATAGATCTTCCAGCTCTGATTTTAAATTATATAAACCCAGACGGTGTGCCAGGGGAGCATAGAGGTAATAAGCACCTGTGGACAGGTTCACCTGTGCCTCCGTGGATGCATTTTCCAGGTTTCTCATCAGTTCAAGTTGCTCGGCCAGACGGATCATTATTACCCTGATATCCCCGGCCAGGTTCAAGATTACCTGCCGGAAGTTTTCGGTTTGTATCACCACCCGTTTTGGATCGAATCCGGATATTTTCCTCAGTCCATCGATCAAACTTCTCACCTGAGGACTAAACTCTTTTTCGAAATATTCAGGAGGAATATTTCGTATCCTGCTGATATCATGATACAAAGCACCTATCACTGAAACCACGCCCAGGCCCATTTGTTCCATAACGATCCGGGCTATGTCCATGGCATGAATAACATAAGGCTCACCCGTAAAACTAATTTCTTCGCCGGGTAAAGACATAATATGTCTGGCTGCTTTCCTTACCAGAGCCTGTTCATCTTCAGTCATATATTTCTTTACTACCCTTAAAAAACTACGGTATCTGTTCCGTATCAAAACAGAATCATATTTTCTATTCGCTTCCCCTGTCATAACCACTTTTCTTTCCTTGTCCTTTATCAGAGAATGTTTCCTTCTTTTGTTTTACAAAGATGGGGTAATTTTTTGTATCTCAGACAATCTGCTAATTATTCTGTTTGCTTTCCAACATTACTTTTAGAGATTAAATTTTTTCTTTCATCTTTTTTTTCAGATATTTACAGATATCTTAACAAATTTTAACAAAAAAAATTAAACCAATGAATGAACAACAATCCTTCTCTTTCAAGAAGCTGATAAATGATTCCATGTCAGCTTTACTAAAACCGAAAGAATATTTCGCCTCCATGCCAGTCAAAGGAGGGTTCGGAGAACCTGTCATCAAAGCTTTGATATATGGAACGGCAGCCGGTATCTTAAATCTTATCTGGAGTCTCCTGCATTTATCCCTGGGAGGGGGGGTTTTGGGTAGTGCCATTGGAATCATGGCTCTGATCTGGAGTATTATCGGCGCACTGATAGGCCTCTTTATTGTTGCTGTAATCGTGCTTATTATTTCTGCAATATGCAGTGGTTCTACTGATTACGAAGCCAATATCCGAGTCACCGCGGCTCTGATGGTATTAATGCCAATCAATGCGTTGTTTGGATTTCTATCCGGCTTTAGTATTTTTCTCTCGGTTATTGTAAGCATGATCATCAATTTGTACGGCATCTGGATGTTATACCATGCCTTGTATGGATCATTAAAAGCCAAACCGGAAAGTTCAAAAGTTTTATCGATCGTTCTGGCCACTATCATCGTGCTGTTTATGGTCATTGGAGCTGTTACGAGAAGTGCGGTAAAACATATTTCTAATAAATATTCCAATAATATAGAAGAAATCTCAAAAGGCTTTTCTGCAGGAGCCGAGAAGGTGGTTAAAGAATATGGGGGTAAAGAAGCCGAAAAAGAAGCTGATAAAGACATGAAAGAATCCGGTGAAACAGAAACCATAGCCATTGTCCTCGAAAAACCAGACGGCAACACACTTGACAATCCTACGGTTGAAGACATTTTATTAGCTACAGGTACCTTGGATAAAGACAATGACCATATGATCCTCAGCCGGGGAGATGATTTTGTCCAAACTGCTGTAACTGATGACGGATACCTACTCGAATATAAGGATAAAACCGGACAATATGCCAGTAAAAGAACTAACTTCACTGCCACCGAAGTTGTCGGAATCTTCAATGCATTCAACAAAGGAGAAGAAGATTGGGATAATATGAAGGTTGCTATCAAATGGGAGCCGGTCAAATAACCGGAGGTTTCACAGAACTGATTTTTTAAAAAATTTCCCCGGATTTTTGCCGGGGATTTTTTTTAGATTTGCCGGTAACATTTTTATTTATTCATGAACAGAATAAAATTGTAAAAATAAGACACTAATAATCAGCATCTTATTTTTTGTTTGAACATTTTTTGAACACACACTGATTAGATTCGGGTGTTGATATACGCATCATTCAGGAACTATTGGGACACAGCAGTATAAAAACGACAGAGATATACACACGTAAGCAGAAAAAATATTATGGGCATTGACGGACCTTTTAAGAAATTGAATTTATGATTATATTTGTTTACGTATAAAAAGGAACAAACATCCGCTTTGTGGTCCATATTAGCATATAAAAAGAAGGTTTATTTCGGCTATAACCAAGTTGGGCGTCATA
>CAYLJE010000039.1:5804-18704 GCA_964383915.1 uncultured Rikenellaceae bacterium | reverse complement strand
GGGAGTTGAGTTGCCGGGTCATGTATAGTTAGAAAGGATCATTAGGTGGTCATTATCTACAATCGGACATATCTGTAAATAATAAAAGAGGTATCCGTAAAATCATACGTCTGCTTATTCCACTTTAATTTGTCCTTTCTCACAAAGTATATGTTCTAAGATTATTCAGTCAATACTATCCGGTAAAAAAGATGATTTCTTTTTCCCGTCATTATTTTCAAACAGGATAACAGATGCTCTTTTCTTCCCGTTCATAAATATCTTCAACGGATCCCTGAACCGGACATGCACACAATATTTCTTTTTATTGATCACTTGCTGATTATGTAAAACATCCCAGCGTATCACTTCGTCCTTATGATAATGCTGTATCGAAAAATAACCCACATTCATAGAAGTCACATTATGGAAGAAATGTGATCCCAGAGAAGCATCCAGTGGAAAGTCTTTCAGACTTGTTTCCACAATCACTTTGGCATGTGATATCTGTGGCCAGATAACAGGGATCCCGATAAAAGGGTCCCTTGTTCCCCAACGGCCGGGACCAATCAATATAAAATAACGGTGCTCCCTGGTCATTTCTTTATTCAGAGAAGCTATTTCTTCTGCAATCTCTCTGGTACAAGTATTATCAAACTTTTCCGGATCCACGAAAACCACATCTGTGATGGTTTCTATTTTCCCATTCCCCATACTACGTAAGCTGAATAGCAACACTTTGGATTGATCCAATGTATTAAAATCAATCTTAAATCCCAGATCTGCATTAACCAGTGGTTTGATTTGAAGGATATAAAACGAAGCCTTTCCCTCCTCATCTTTTTCCAGGTCCACGGCGTATTCAATTTCAACCAGTGATCCCAGTGCTTCTTTAAAAATATCCAGAACAAAATCGAGGGTTCGTGCCAGCGGAATATAATTATATTTCAGAATATTGGCAAAGTTCACCACCCTTGGACCAGGCACAGTTAAACCAGGTTCCAGACGATCATTATTTGCATCATAAACTGACACGCAATGTTTAAGTGTCCCGTGTTTTTCTGCATCAGAGAGCGTCAGCCTCACAAGTCCCACTTCTTCTCCTTCCAGAAGGTTCAAATCTTTTTTACCAAGATCCACGGCATAAAACTCTGTCTGGGAATTTTTCAACAGATATTGTGGGGTATAAATTTCATTTTGTGGATAGCGGGGGGAAAAACGATATGATTTCTCCCCTGTCATAACATATTGACCCAGTCCTATAGCTGCAATGGCAAATCCTTCCTCCGGTTTCATATGAGCTACGGGATAATAGTTATAAGATTGTGCCGTTCCGCTCAGATGTGGATAGAAAAACCGGTTGTAAGATGAGCCCACCACTTCCTGGATAACCACGGCCATTTTTTCTTCATCAATTTTATAATCAATGGCTTCGAAATAGCTTCTTGACTTTGGAGAATAAATAGATGCAAAGACCAGTTTGACTGCATCTTCCGTTTGTCTGAGACGCACTTCCAGGTCGGGATGGGTATTGGGTAGTATATAGGTTCCGAAAACACCGGAAAATGGCTGTGTTAATGAGTCCTCCAACAGACTTGAAGAACGAATAGCCATAGGTCTTTTTATTTTCTGGAGGAGAATACGCAGTTTATTTTCCAGTTCATCTGTCAGTGTTCCTTCAAGGAATTTTTGTTGGATCACCGGATAGTCCTTTCCGGAAAAAATCAGTTCACTAAGCTGGTTTTTTTCTATAAAAAAATCAAATTCATCGGTTCCGATAATGGACGTTCGTGGAATTCGCATATTCATTCCGGATACCAGCTCAGACAGACCAAACTTATAAATTAATGTATTGGTAAACGTCAATCCCCTGCCTTTTCCTCCCAGAGAACCGGAAGCCAGGCTAACGATATTTATTTCATCCATGATGGCCTGTTCAGAAAAAGGAACCACCTTCCCGCGGTCTTGCTCTCTACGACGTTGTCTCACCCCCTCTATCAGAAACTCCCGCAGTTCGCTGATACTTTTGAAGTCAGAAACTTTAAGCGGATTAATTATTTTTGCAATTCTGGTTTCCCCTCTGGCCATCAACCACAGCGAAAAATGGTTTTTCATAGCATGATAAGCCAGCGAGTCTTCGGGAATAGTCTTCAGATAATCCTCAAACTCCGCCATAGAACGGGCTACTGCAATCTCTTTCCCGTTTTTATCTCTATATACAAAATGTCCGAAGCCAAGATAATAATTAATAAAATGACGTAAATCCTGAAACAGGGTATCTGAATTTTTATCAATGAAGTTAGCATTTAATTCCTCCGCCAGCTTTTCGTTGATGGTTTCATAAGACTGCAGTATTAAAGGCAGGTTAGGCATATATCTGCGAACATATTTCAATAACTCATAACCTGCCCGGCTATACATTTTCCCCTCTTTGGGAAAGCGTGCATCCGAGATCACTCCCAGCAGGTAATCTTTATATTTTCTGATTACTTCAACGGCCTCTTCATACGTGGTAGCCAGCAGCACTTTGGGCCGTGCCCGTAACTTCAACACTTTATACCGGTCATCCATACCCACATCTTCTATCAGACTCTTTGTCTGTTCCAGAATGGTTGAATAAAGCACAGGCAGATAGCGGGAAAAATATTTGGTATTATCCTCTACCAACAAGATAACCTTGGTATAAGCAATCTGTGTATCATTGTTTACATTTACCCTGTCTTCAAGGAGCTTTACCATTGCAAAAAACACTTTGGAGTCTCCGTTCCAGACAAAAAAGTGGTCATATGGTTCCAGTTTCTTTATCTCATGACGGATATGCGGGATATCATTATTATTGTTTAGTAATAAATAAGAAGGAAGATAGGAATAAACTTTTTTAATATTATTGTATAGCCTGATCGGGGATTTCTTATCTGCACCAATCATAATAATTACCAGATCGAAATGTTTTATTTTTAAACGGTTCATAGCTTCTTCTCCGGAAGAGACGGCTGTTATCCTGGGTATAGAGGTTAGATTCAATTGATGATATTCTCCGAGAATATGATCTGTAAACTGACCTTCTCCTTCAATACTGTATGAATCATATAAACTGGCTACCAGAAGTATTTCTTTTACTTTAAAAGACATCAGGTCATGGAATACATCCCTGTCTGCATTGTGTTTATCAAGAAACAACTGCAACAGCTTTCTGCTGGTTAAACGCTTAATACCTCCGGTCACCTGGTTTGTTTCCGTAAAATCCTGTTCAAATACAGCCTTACTTTTAATCCGGTTTAGGTAATTTGTTACCAGGCCTCCTATTTCCTTAATCAACACCATATCTTCTCTTACAATCAAATCCAGTTCCTCGTCTTCCGGTATATATTCCTTTGCATAATAGACTATTATAGTACCTGTCTCTCCATCAAGTGTTTGAAAATCACTGTCAATAAACCGTTCGGAAACATGAAAATCGGGAGTAAGATATTTCTTTTGCTGATAGGTAATTCTGGCACTTGCCCCATCAGAAAATACGGAATGTTTCTTTATCATCCTCACAAGTTGGTCCATGGTTCCATCCAGCGGCTTCTTCTGCCGGGCGATATCAGAAGCTTCATTGATATATGCCAACTCTTTCAGCTTATTGGTTTTCTCCGCCAGCACTTTGTGCATATTATTCTCAGGTTCCCGGATTTCCATATTGCACGATTAAAAATTCAATAGTAAAGATAACTTTTTCATATAAAAAAGGGACCTTCCATCCCTTTCACAGCAGCTTTTTTTCTTTCTTATAGATTCGTGATTCCTCCGGTTTACTTCACTTCCCAGGTATTTCCACTGGCCAGCAGGTCATCCATTGTTTTAACAGGCGAACTTTGCCTTACTTTTTCAATCTGGGCATGAACCGCGACATTATACGTTGGGGCGGCAACATTCCGTATAACTCCAAATGCCACGGGATAATCGGGCCAACGCATATTTACCAGCATCATATGTAATCCGGGATTATTTTCCGAACTATGATGCACCAGGATATCCTTTTCAGTAATTCCGTTTTCACCGATTTTCACTACTTTTAGTTTCATCCCAACCAATATCAGTCCCTTATCCCTGTTCTTACCAAATATCATCGGTTCTTCGTCACGTAGAATAATCTGCCGGTCATCTTTATGTTCCTTGTCCTTGATATCGGCATATGCTCCATTGTTATAAATAACGCAGTTCTGATATATTTCAACAGCAGAGGTACCTTCGTGTTTTGCAGCTTCGATAAAAATTTCCGTTGACAGTTTAATATTACTATCGATGGTCCTGGCGAAAAACTTACCCTGGGCTCCGATGATAAGTTCTCCGGGATTAAAAGGAGGTTCAACGGTTCCATAGGGAGAAGTATTGGTCACCTGTCCCTTAACGGAGGTAGGGGAATACTGTCCTTTGGTCAGGCCGTAGATTCTGTTATTAAACAACAGAAGATTGATATCTACATTTCTTCTGGCCACATGGATCAGGTGGTTTCCTCCAATAGCCAGAGCATCTCCATCGCCGGTGATTGTCCATACCGACAGTTCAGGGTTGGCTGTTTTAACCCCGGTAGAAATGGCAGCAGCACGTCCATGAATACCATGAAAACCATAGGTAGCCATATAATATGGAAACCGGGAAGAACACCCGATGCCGGAAATGACGGCATATTTCTCTTTTCTTATCCCCAACTGACTCATGGCCCGCTGGACACTGTTCAGGATAGCATGATCTCCGCATCCCGGACACCATCTAACTTCCTGGTCACTTTTAAAATCTTTCGGTGAATAAACCACCGGCGCTGTTTCTGTTGACATATCTTAACCCTCCAGTAAATTAACAGCAGCATTTTTAATTTCTGCCACTGTAAAAGGTAACCCCTGTATTTTATTTAATTGATAATATTTAAACTGCTGTAAGTTCATCCGCAGGTAGCCTACGAACTGGCCCATGTTCATTTCACATACTAATATTTTCTTAAATTTCCCAAACACTTCTTCCACATTTTCCGGAAGAGGATTAATATAATGAAAATGAGCGAGACCTACTTTTTTACCTTCTTTCACCAATTCTTCCTCAGCCGAGGCCAGGTATCCATAAGTGCTTCCCCAACCTACCAGAAGGAGATCACCTTCCTGGGAACCTTCCACCTTTAGTTTTGGAATATCTCCTGCAATCCTTTTAATTTTTTCAGCTCTTAATTTCGTCATATGCTGATGATTTAACGGGTCATACGAAACATTTCCGGTTATCTCATCTTTTTCCAGGCCTCCGATACGGTGTTCCAATCCCGGTGTCCCGGGAATAGCCCAACTACGTGCCAGGTTCTCCGGATTTCTTTGATAAGGGTGATAATTTTCTGTTCCTTCAGGCACAATAGGAGGTTTAATCTCCGGCAGTTCGTTCATCTTTGGAATTTTCCATGGTTCTGACCCATTCGCCAGGTAACCATCTGTCATCAGCACTACGGGAGTCATATGTTCAAGGGCAATCCGTGCTGCCTCAAAAGCATAATTGAAACAGTTGGCTGATGTACTGGCGGCGATCACGGCCACCGGGCTCTCTCCGTTACGTCCATACAGTACCTGCATCAAATCTGACTGTTCCGTTTTGGTAGGCAATCCTGTGGAGGGACCTCCCCGCTGAACATCCACAACCACCAGTGGCAGCTCCGTAATAACTGCAAGGCCCAAAGCTTCCGATTTCAGAGCAAGGCCGGGACCGGAAGTAGAAGTAACCGCCAGCAGTCCGGCAAAACTGGCTCCAATCGAGGTCGTAATGCCGGCTATTTCGTCTTCGGCCTGCACAGAGATGACCCCCAGGTCTTTCCGTAAAGCCAACTCTTCCAGGATCCCGGTAGCCGGTGTGATAGGATAAGATCCTATAAAAAGCTGTAATCCGGATTTTTCAGCAGCTGCAACCAAACCCCAGGCAGTGGCTGTATTCCCATTGATATTCCGGTAAGTTCCTTTTTCAATTTTAGCAGGTTTCACCACATAGGTAGGGTGCAAAGCCTCAATGGTTTCAGCATAATAATAGCCTGCTTTTAGCACTTTTTCATTGGCAGCAATAATTTCAGGCTTTTTTTTAAACTTACTTTTAAAGAACTCTTCCGTAAATTTCAGAGGCCGGTTAAAAACCCAGTAAATCATACCGAGGGCGAACATATTCTTGCTCCGCAGAACGCCCTTCATATCCAGTCCCATATCTTTTAAGGTTTCTTTTGTCAGGGAAGAAACGGGAGCCTGAATGAGGTTAAAGTCTTCCAGTTTTTCCTCTTTGATAGGATCCTCTTGGTACCCGGCCTTCTCAATATTCTTGGATGTAAAATTATCCACATCAATGATAATGGTTGCACCGGGTTTGATCCATCTGGCATTTGCTTTGAGAGCTGCCGGATTCATAGCCACCAGAATATCTGCCTGGTCTCCGGGCGTTTTAATATCCGAATGCCCAATATGCACCTGAAATCCGGAAACTCCACCGACCGTCCCCTGGGGGGCACGGATCTCAGCCGGATAATCAGGAAAGGTAGCAATATCATTTCCAAGAAAAGCTGCGGTATTCGAGAACAAGGTTCCCGTTAATTGCATCCCATCCCCGGAATCACCCGAAAATCGAATAACAACATCATCCAGTTCAATAGGATTATCTTTTTTCGTCATGAAAATAAATTTTTATGCCAATATTTTTATGCCAATATGTTAAATGCATATAAAAAACCATCAGGTCCTATATGCATTTGATTAAAAGCCATTTTTCTATCCCCTGCAAAATTAAGTATTTTCTATCAGGGCAAACCTCTTTATTTTATGTTTTTTAATAGTTTTTTTTACAAAAAATATTCATCTTGCGGATGAACCTTAAATAAAGAGTTTTATTTTTGATTACCAAAACGATACGACGGTTCACTCCGACCCCGGGGAAAATTTGTTTTATCGCTGACACAGTTGTCTTGATCGGGGGTGTGGTTGAGCCGGAAAGCATCTATGCCGGGATTCTGGCAAAAAAAATCGGGGAAGTAAATGAAAAACAGATAGAAGGACGGGGACAGAAAACAGCTGGTAACCATATCAAATATGCCGCGTGTTGCCGGGAAGAAAGAAGTATCTGAGTAGTTTGAGTTAATTGTGGGGATCTGCCCAGAGGTCCAGTTTCTGCAGATTTATTTTTTCTTCAAAGAACATCCCGGATATCTTCTCAAAATAAGGGGTATAATCCGAAACATAGAAAACATCCCGGGGCCCTGTTCCTTCTCTGAGCAATCCGGTATCAGAGAGCTGTTGTTTGACCTTTTTGGCAACAATGCTGGCAGAATCGAGTATTTCAACCGAGAAATCATAGAATTTACTGATCTGGTTTTTTATGATCGGGTAATGAGTACATCCCAGGATAAGTGCTTCGACAGCCTGTAATGGTTCTCCTGACAGATAAGCACGGATGATGGCATTACTGATATCATCGAAAATAAACCCTTCTTCTATCATAGGCACCAACAATGGAGTAGCTTTTGAGAACACCTCCGCCTGCGGGTTTTTTCCCTTTATTCTTTTTTCATAAGCCCCGGAACGGATGGTGACTTTTGTTCCGATCACCCCCACTCTCACAGGGGCCAGATGGGCAAGATAGTATTCCACCACAGGGTCAATGACATTCACGATAAGCACCTTGTTTCCGAATTTTTCTTTCAACAGCTGATATGCAACGGATGACGCCGTATTACAGGCAACCACCACCACCTTGCTTTGTTGTTCAATAAGAAATTGTGTAATATTTTCTGCATAATGAAGAATCGCTTCGGGAGATTTTTCACCATATGGCAAATGAGCCGTATCCCCAAAATAAATCATTGATTCATTAGGTAGTATCTGCTTTATGGCATGTGCCACAGTTAAACCACCCACTCCCGAATCAAAAATACCGATAGGCCGGTTGGCTTCATCCTTCATAACTGTTGTTTTTTAAAAAAAAGAAAGACCATCCCAAACGAAGATGGCCTTACAAGATAAGTAATCATTAAGAAATAAATCTTACTGAATTCCCAGTTTTTTCTGTACCAGTGACAAAATATCCTGACTTTGATCAGAAAAATAAAGAATAGTACCCCGGGAAATGTCAAAGATATAGGTAAATCCGTTTTCCTGGGCTACCTCTTTAATTGCATTGTTCGCCTTGTCTATAATTGGTTGAAGAAGTTCACCCTGTTTTTTCTGCATGTCCTGTTGAGCCGTAGTTTGGAATTCCTGTATTCTTCTTTGGATATCCTGCAACTCCTGCAATTTTGTTTTCTTAATCAGGTCTGTCAACGTAGCTTCCTGGTCCGAAAGTTCCTGTGCTTTTTTATTGTACTCCACCTGCATGACATCCATTTGGTTTTGTAGTTCTTTAGCATACCGCTGAAGATGAGCCTGGGCACTGTCATTCTCAGGCATTGATTTTAACAGCATCTGACTGTTAATGTGTCCGAACCTGAATTTTTGCTGAGCCTGTCCAATCAGACTGAAACCAAACAATACCATTACCAATAAAATTCCAATACTTTTTTTCATTTCTGTTAGTTTATATTCGTTATTTGTGACGCAAATGTACTATTTTTATTTTTATTCTTTATAACCCATTTTTTTCAATATTTGATCACTCAGGTCATAACGCGGGTTTGTATAAAGGAACATTGGTCCGCTGGAAGTATCAAATACCACAGCATAATTTCCTTCTACAGCCATTTCCTTCACAGCATTATAGACTTCGTCCTGTATAGGCTTAACCAGTTCTTCTCTTTTTTTAAACAAATCTCCCTGGGGGCCAAAATATTTTTTCTGGAGGTCTTTTGCCGATTGTTCTTTTCCGACAATCTCATTTTCGCGTTTCTTCTTCATTTCAGGGGTGAGTAAAACAACTTCATTCTGATATGCTTTATACAGCTTATCAATCTCTGCATATTTATCAGATATTTCCTGCTCCCATTGTTTTGAGATTTTGTCGAGTTTATCCTGTGCAGCCTTATAAGAAGGGATATTACTTAAAATATACTCCGTATCCACAAATGCATATTTCTGTCCCCATCCCAAACCGGATGTCAGCAATACTATCGACAAAAAACCTATTAACTTTTTCATAATTATTGAATTTATGTTTAACAACAAATAATTTTAAAATTCCTGGCCGATGACAAAATGGAAATGTCCGCCACTAGGGCCGGTCTTTCCGGGGAGTGTATTAAACCCATATCCCCAGTCAATCCCAAGCAATCCAAACATAGGAAGGAATGCACGTAATCCGATGCCGGCAGATTTTCTAATAATAAAGGGGTTATAATCCTGTATTCTGGCCCAGGCATTTCCTCCCTCAATAAAACCCAGTACAAATACGGTAGCCTGTGCCTGCAGGGTTATTGGGTAACGTATCTCCATGGTCACTTTCTGATAAACATTTCCCGCTTTTTTCCACAATCCTTCTCTGTTTTTCATATAAGGTGTCAAAGAACCGTTTTCATATCCCCGTAAACCAACGGTCGTCACTCCGTATAAGTTATACCCTGACATTCCATCCCCACCCACGTCAAACCCCTCAAACGGGGAAGGTCCGATTTCTCTGTTAAAATAACCGAGATAACCAAAATGGAACCGGCTATATAACACCAACTTCCCTGCCAAAGTAAGGTACCAATCTGTTTTAAAGGTCCATTTATGATACTCAACCCACCTATAAAACTCACTATCAGGCATGTCCTGGTCTCTGTAATTTTTATTATTAAACCATGAGTAAGGGGGTGTAACCTGCAATGAAAGGGAAATATTTGCCCCCCCTTGTGGGTAAATAGGATTAGGGCCTGCCGAAAACCGGCCGAAAGTTGTTGTAAAACTCAGGTTATTGGAATTTCCATTTGAAAAAAGGAAAGTCCTGTTCCAGTTATTCAATTCATAGTTCTGCAAAGAAATTCCGGTGTAGAGGGTAAAATAATCATCCGGCCATTTTAATCTTTTTTGCAACCCTACGCTTATCCCGTTGATGTTCAGTCCTTGCCGTGAGAGATCTCCTTTTTTCCGTCCATTGGTTTGGCCGGTACGATAAACAGAAAAAGAAAACGTATTATGTTTTTTTCCGCCGAACCATGGTTCGGTAAATCCAAAGCTATAAGCCTGATAATATTTTCCGTTGGACTGTGCGCGCAAGCTGACCGACTGACCATCTCCTGTCGGGATAGGTCGCCAGGCTTTTGGATTCAAGACATTTCTGAACGAAAAATTATTAAAACGAAGGCCGACACTCCCTACCAACATATTTGCACCCCATCCCCCTGATATTTCAAACTGGTCATTGGCTTTTTCAGTCAGATCATATTCCATATCCACGGTGCCATTTGCCTGGTTGGGTATAGGATTAGGAGAAATTTTCTCCGGGTCAAAATGGCCCAATTGAGCCAGCTCCCGTACCGAACGGACCACATCAGCTTTACTGAATAATTCACCGGGTAATGTTCTCAGTTCCCGTCTTACCACATGCTCATTGGTTTTAGTATTTCCTTTGATAATAATCCGGTTGAACGTAGCTTGTTCCCCCTCAAACACCCGCATTTCCATATCAATAGAATCGTTCTCAACACGTTTTTCTACCGGCATAACCTGAGAGAACAGATACCCTTCATCCATATAAACAGAGCTGACCGCATCTTCATCGGTATGCACACGTTCTTCTAGTAGCTTCTGATCATAGGGGTCCCCTTTTTTTATACGCAGTTTCTGGTACAGATACCCCGAGGGGAATTTTGTATTTCCCACCCAGGTAATATTTCTGAAATAATAACGATCTCCTTCATACACACGTATTACGAGGCCCACCCTGTTTCCTTCCATTTTATACAAGGAATCTCCCAGGATTTTGAAATCCCTGTACCCGTTCTCGTTATAAAAATCAACCAGTTTCTGTTTATCTCCCTTATATTCTTTCTCTATATATTTTGAGGCTTTAAAAATGTTCCAGTTTTTCTTCTTGGTTTTTTTCAACACGCGCCTCAAACGTTTATCTTTAAAAACCTTATTTCCTTCAAAATCAATTAAACCTATTTTTACCCGCGGACCTTTATGAATATCCGCCAGCAGCAATACACTGTTCTGAAATTTGGGGTCCTTTTTCCGAATAATATTGACCGTAACATTCAGAAAACCTTTTTTCACATAATGCTCTTTAATAATTTTCCGTGTATTGTTTATCAGGTTTTTAGTCACCTGGCTGCCGGCCAGCACATGAATTTTCTCCTGCAGATCATTTATTTCACTTTTTCTGATGCCTTTAAACTGAATCTTTGACAAACGGGGTCTTTCCTGCAGATAATAATCCAGGTAAATTTTCCCGCTATCTATCCGGGTATAGGTGACCTTCACATCTGAGAAAAGGCCCTGTTTCCATAATTTATTTATCGAACTGGTTATTTCCGTACCGGGGATTTGAATTTGCTGGCCTTTTTTTAAGCCTGTCAACTGTACCAGAATCCCTTTATCCAGGTATTTAATACCGGAAATAGTAATTCCTCCTATTACATACTCCCGTGGACTAGAATAATCTACGGTAGGTATATTGAAATGAAGACTATCCTGGGAAAAGGAAACAAAACCACTGACAACAGATACAAAAACAAGAAATAAAATTGATTTTTTCCACATAGTACACATTCTTTACCGGTCTACATCACTTTTGATTGTTCACTAATGCGTCCAAACCTTCGTTCACGCCGTTGGTAATCAATAATCGCATCATACAAGTCTTTTTTACGTATATCCGGCCAGAATTTTTGTGTAAAATAAAGCTCGGTATAAGCAATTTGCCAGAGGAGAAAATTACTTACACGGTATTCCCCGCTGGTTCGTATCAAGATATCCGGATCAGGGATATCTCTTGTCTGCAAATATCCGGAGAACAGATACTCATCAATATCTCCCGGTTGGATTACCCCATTTTTAATATCTTCTGCTATATCTCTGGCGGCTTTTGTAATCTCCCAACGGGCACTATAACTCAAAGCAATTACAAGGACCATCCCCCCGTTCTGCTGTGTGCGTTTAATGGTTTTTATCAGGTTTTTCCGTACCTGGGCAGGTAAGACATCCAGATTTCCGATGGCTTTCAGGACGATATTATTTTCCATCAGGGTGGATATTTCCGAGTTCAGTGTAGATACCATTAAAGACAACAACGCATTAATTTCCTTCGTCGGGCGATGCCAGTTCTCCGTAGAAAAAGCAAATAGAGTCAGGTATTTTATGCCCAACTCAGCGGCAGCCTCAGTCACCTCTTTCACAGCTGTTACCCCGTGTTGATGACCAACTACCCGGGCCTTTCCCTGTTTTTTAGCCCAGCGGCCGTTTCCATCCATAATCACAGCCACATGTGCAGGAATCTTGTTTTTATCTATACTATCCCTGCGTGCCATCATTTTTCTTTCTTACTACCAATAAGCCTCGCATTTTCCCCTCTCATAAAAAATTTTATAGCTTGCAAATATACCAACAATTGAATACCAATCATTATTGTGCAAAAAAGATTTTACATTTTCAGGTACTAATGATTGTCCGGCAGGAGACCATCCGTCAAGAAGATCATTAAATGTCTTTCTGAATCCCCATTCTGCTCCCATATCCAATTTTTTACTCACATTAACCTTAATTCCCAGGTTTACAGGCAAGACAAATTCATTGGCTACGGGACTATCTCCGAATAAAAAAGCAAAACCAATACCTCCGGCAACATACGGGCTAAATAGTCTTTTCCTCGGATCATTGCCATAAGGCAGAAAATTAAACTCAAACTGGAGCGCCACATCAAGAAAAGAAGTATTAAAAGAATAATTAAAATCCTGGCCATTAGCCCTTAATCCACCGTAGTAAATATTACCGCGAACCGCATATCTTTTATTCAGAT
>CAYLJE010000039.1:0-5704 GCA_964383915.1 uncultured Rikenellaceae bacterium | reverse complement strand
GCCCTTAATCCACCGTAGTAAATATTACCGCGAACCGCATATCTTTTATTCAGATAAAGACTGTAGAACCCCCCAAAAGAAGGGGAAAGAGCATAAAACATTTTCTCAGGGTTAATATCCCCAAAATAATAGGATCCTCCGGTAAATACTCCGATATTCTGAATCATCTTGTGCTGCTGCTGCGCAAAAGCTCCATGCCACCCCAACATTGTCAGGAACATTACCGGCACCCATTTCAATCTCATAAATGTTTAATTAACTTCTATAATCCGAAGATCGGAAGATTCTTACGGGAAGTCTTCAATTTCCAGATTGCATGAACGTTCATAAAAAGACAAACGTCATTATGCTTTGAAAATTGTGAAGAAAAACCATCAATATAATCCGAAGTAGTAAAGTGAGGTCCTAATTCAAATCCCACTGACCAGTTAGGATCTAAAGCATACTTACAGCCAACGCCGACAGGAAAACTCATTGCGACACGTGTAATTGTATTCATTCTGTTATATTTGTCCTCTTTCGCTTTGGGAGAAGCGATAATTGTCCCTACGCCGGCAAATACATAAACGCCCAAACTATTTGTAAAAGAAGATATTCCTTTTCCTTTCATCATTAAATAGCTCTGGTTGGCATTGCTGTTAATTAATACCTGTTCAAATTGTATCGTTGGTTCAAAAAGATAAGAGTTAAATATAATATCCCTTGCATCATTAACCCCTCCTTTGTCATTACCATGCAGCCATCCGGAGATAAGATTCATTTTGATCCATGAAGTTTCCAGGATTTTATACCTAAATCCAACATCGAACATGGGGCGGGTATTTCTAAATGACACATCTTTGAGTCCTAATAAGTTTTCGCCATTTGAATATCCTCCAATATCTCCAAAATACTGTGATGTCCCCAGCCCTCCAATCAACTCATACCGTCGTAACTTCCAAACCTGAGCATGGCCTAACGCAGTAAAAAAAGAGATAATCACTAAAAAAAGAAGGCTTCTGCGATATAATTGTCTCATGTTTTTGGAATTCTTTATGACAAATATATAAAAAAATTATCTTTTCCCTGCTTTAACTTATTAATTTGATGCTTATTGTTTTTCAAAAACATCAAAGGTATGTTGTTGCAGAAAAAAGCTTTTCCATGATAACACAATCCATACCGGTCAGGATCAGAACCCTCTTCTGTCAGCACCCCACATAAGTTTGGATCGTAATGTTTCAAAATAATTCATATTCTTCAGTTTAAGAATCCTAATACAAAAATCAGCTTTCCTGATTTTCAGGGGTTTATGTTCAGTATAAACTTCTGACACATGATCCAGCGAAACCCAATATTCTTCATGGCGTCGGGAAACATTGACGGTAAGTTCATGCCCATCAGGTATTACCAATGGCCTTACAGTCAGATTGTGTGGAGCTATGGGACTGAGAATAAAATTTTGCGAACCCGGAATCAGGATAGGTCCTCCCACACTCATCGAATATCCGGTAGATCCCGTGGGTGTAGATACAATGAGCCCGTCAGCCCAGTAAGTATTCAAATGTTTTCCATCCAGGAGGATTTCTACACTAATCATACCTGTTCCTTTTTTCTGGATGGCAAATTCATTCAAGGCATAAGGAAACTCTGCCAGTTTCCCGCAGGCATCTTTTAATTCTATCAAAGATCTTTTTTCAAGCGTAAAATCATGATTAAAGATTGCATCTATAGATTCCCTGATATTCTCTTTGGATATGGTAGCCAGAAAACCCAATCTTCCACTGTTGATTCCAATCATCGGAACAGCACTTTTCCGGACAAAAGAAACAGATTCCAAAAAAGTGCCATCTCCCCCAATACTTAACAGGAAATCGATATCATTGTCCAAATCCGAACTGAATGAAAAATCCTTCTTATTCCCAGGCGAAAAATTAAAATCCCGTATCACATTATCCCATAATTCCTTAAATATCAAGACATCGGCACCATATTGCTGAAACTTCTCGCAGATCAGTTGAAAATAAGGGTAAAAATCAGGGGTGATCTTTTTTCCGTAAACAGCGATCTTCATCCTACCGGGCTTAAATCAAACATTCAAATACATCATAAATTCATCATACCTGTTAGCATAAAAGCTACTTAACTCCTCGTCTTCCATAAACGATGCTTTCAAGGTATAGTCATACCGTTCAAATGTCTGTACAATAGAAGACACATCTGTCCGGTTGATTTTCAGGATTAATTCCATTCTGGTAGAATCCTCATATGGCCGGATATACAGACTTAGAATCTTGGCATCATTTGATTCAATAATCTGAGCGACCTGGCTAAGAGAATAATTATTCTCATGCAGTTCCAGCACGAGAATAGCTCCCGGATTTTTTACAGCGGTAAGGCTGGCAAAGTATTGTATTAAGTCATGGTTGGTAATCAAACCCAGGTACTCTTTCTGACGATCCAGTACCGGCACTACGGTAAGTTTCAGTCTGGATACAATCTCAATCACCTCGTAAATATGTTGATCCATATATACATAAGGACTGAAAAGGGAAAGTTTATGATTCCCAATTGGTTCATCAGCCTTATTTAAGTCATAGATATCCGTGTCAGAAATCAGGCCCAGAAATTCTTTGTTATTAACAATAGGCAGATGGGAAACCCGGAAAACTTCCATCCAGTTCAATGCTTTTTGTCCTGTATCCGATGTATGCAAGGGAGGAACAATATCCGAAATTAGATCTTTTGCCAGCATCATAAACAATCTTAATAAAAACCTTTTAACTTTGTTGCAAGATAATATAAAGTTAATTACGATGACACGACTAAGTGTAAATATAAACAAAATTGCCACAATACGGAATGCCCGCGGCGGAAATATCCCGGATGTGCTGGAAGCAGCCATCAATTGTGAGCGGTTTGGTGCCGAAGGAATCACGGTGCACCCCCGGCCGGACGAACGACATATTAAATATCATGACGTCAGGGAGATACGTCCGGCGATTAAAACAGAGCTCAATGTTGAAGGCCATCCCATCACAAAATTTATGGACCTTGTTCTGGAGGTTATTCCCGATCAGGTTACGCTGGTACCCGATCCTCCCGATGCACTCACCTCGAATGCAGGGTGGCAAATCAAGGAAAATCTTACCTTTCTTACAGATATCATCCGGGCATTGCATAATAAAGGTATCCGTACCTCCATTTTCGTAGATACCGACCTGGAAAATTTAGCTTATGCTCCCAAAACCGGCACGGACCGGGTCGAACTATATACAGAGCCCTATGCCTCTGTCTATAAAAATAACAGGGAAGATGCGGTACGGCCTTTTGTAGAAGCAGCAAAGGTAGCCCACGACCTCGGACTTGGTATCAATGCGGGACATGATCTGAATCTGGACAATTTGAGATATTTTCATCAGAACACTCCCTTCCTTGCCGAAGTATCCATCGGTCATGCTCTCATCTCCGATGCTCTTTATTTCGGGCTGGAGAATACCATACAAATGTATCTTAACCAAATACAATAAAGCTCATGGAGCTTTTTTACCGGGAGCTGGGGGAGGGGCCCCCGCTAATCATCCTGCACGGGCTATACGGGTCTTCTGACAACTGGCTCTCCATTGCCAGGATACTGGCTGAGCATTTTCATGTTTATCTGCCCGACCAGCGCAATCACGGACAGTCGCCCCACAGCCCCCGGCACGACTATCATGTCCTGTGTGAAGATCTTGCTGATTTTATGGAAAATCACGCCATCGGGAAAGCTGTCATCCTGGGTCATTCCATGGGTGGAAAAACAGCCATGTTCTATGCTGCCTGTCATCCGGAAAGTATCAGTGCCCTCATTGTGGTGGACATCTCCCCGCGTACTTATCCTTTCAAAGAACAGTCCGGCACTTCTTTTTCTCTCCACAAACAGATGATGGAAGCCATGCTCAGAATAAATCCGGAGACCCTCACTTCCCGCCGTGACGCCATGGAAAAACTTGAAAACGAAATCCCTTCCGATCGCATCCGACAATTCCTTTTAAAAAACCTTACCCACGGCAGGGATAACCGTTTCCGGTGGAAAATGAATCTGCCGGTTTTATATGAACAGTTACCGAATATTCTGAAAGGACTTGACAGCGAGCCGGAATGGCAGGATAAACAGTTTTTTTCATTCCCGGTATTATTTATACGTGGCAGTAACTCCGGGTATATCGGAGAAAAAGATATTCCTGTAATCAAACACCTCTTCCCTTATGCTGAGATCGTCAGCATCCCGGATACCGGCCACTGGGTACATGCCGAGCAACCTGAACTTTTTATAAAAACCCTGCTGGAATTTTTAAAAGGATAACCGCCTCAGGATTTATCTCCCGGGAAATCCGTAGCTGAAAAAACCTGCTCATCCGGTACCGGCGGCTCATTGACGTATTTCTGGTAAACCCTGGCTGTTGTCAGGACATCTTTCTCACAATAAACAGCGATTCGCTCAATGTCTTTCTCTTTATAATAGACGGTTGCCACCTGGCTCCCGTCAATATCATCTTTGGGTGTAGGTATGCCAAAGACAGCTGCCAGCAATTCCAGAGACGTATAATGTTTATAATCACCAAATTTCCATAGCTCCATGGTATCCAGAAAAGGCACCTCCCATGGTTTTTTCCCTGCCACATCAAGTATTCCCGGAATTTTCAACCCATTAATCAGCATCCTCCTCGCCAGATAAGGAAAATCAAATTCTTTACCGTTGTGCCCACATAAATACATGTTTTTTCCCCTCATTCCCTTCAGCAAATCAATAAAATCCCGGAGGATATTCTTTTCATCATCTCCATAAAAAGATTTCAGCCTGAAATGCCGGATACCTTCCCTGGCATGGAATAACCCTACAGAGATACAGATGATTTTACCAAACTCGGCATAAATGCCTGCCTGTGAAAATTTCTCTTCCGCAGATTGTTCCTTTTCCCTGTTCAGGGTATTGGCTTTTTTAGTCCATAATTTCCGGAATTGTTCAGGCAGATCATCAAACTGCTCAGTCATCGGCACTGTCTCTATATCCAGAAAAAGAATCTGTTGTAAAGGAATTTTATCAGGCATACAAAATATTTAAGGTTGAGTATTGATATTTTTTTCAATAATCGAAGTTAATATATTGATGGCCACCTCATTGTTTCCTCCCTGAGGAACGATGATATCTGCATATCTTTTGGTGGGTTCGATAAACTGCAGGTGCATCGGCTTAACAGTCTTATCATAACGTTCCAGCACCTTTTCCACCGACCGGCCACGTTCCTGTATATCCCGCCGGATCACCCTGCTCAGACGATCATCCGCATCAGCATCAACAAACACCTTAATATCCAGATGCTCCCTTAATTCTTCATCCGTAAGAATAAGAATCCCCTCTACCAGAATAACATGTTTTGGTTCAATGGGGACAGTTTCCCTTTCACGGGTACATGTCAGATAAGAATAGACAGGACGTTGTATCTTTATCCCCTTTTTCAGCATGATCAGATGTTTCACCAGGAGGGGAAATTCGATGGAAGAAGGATGGTCAAAATTCATCTCCTGTCTTTTTTCCAGTGGCAGATTACTGTTATCTTTATAATATGCATCTTGTGGCAGTATGGCAACCTCCCCGGCAGGTAGCTTTTCGATAATTTTTCTTACCACCGTGGTTTTTCCTGAACCTGTTCCGCCAGCAATACCAACAATCAACATTTTTTTT
>CAYLJE010000038.1:13909-19239 GCA_964383915.1 uncultured Rikenellaceae bacterium | reverse complement strand
GACCACCTAATGATCCTTTCTAACTATACATGACCCGGCAACTCAACTCCCGATACCTCGACAGACCGGTCGATTTTACGTATCAATCCCTGCAGGACTTTTCCTGGTCCGGCCTCTATAAACTGAAGGATACCGTCTTTTATCATTTGCTGAATGGTTTGGGTCCAGCGTACCGGCGAAATAAGTTGATCAATAAGGTTTCTCCGGATGATTTCCGGGTCGGTAGTCGGCAGGGCGGTTACGTTTTGATATACCGGGCATACCGGTTTGCCAAAATTTGTTTTAGCGATGGCTTTTGAAAGCTCCTCTTTAGCCGGTTCCATCAGAGGTGAGTGAAAAGCTCCTCCGACGGATAATTTTATGGTTCTTTTTGCTCCTTTTGCTGCCAGTTCTTCCATGGTTCTGTAAACACCTGTTTCGGTACCTGAAATAACAACCTGTCCGGGACAGTTGTAATTGGCCGGAACGACGATGTCATCAATATTATCACAAACTTCCTCAATTGTTTTATCATCCAGGCCAATCACCGCAGCCATAGTGGAAGGAACGATTTCACAAGCTTTTTGCATAGCCAGTGCCCGCATATAAACCAGCCGGAGTCCATCCCCGAAGGACAGCGTTTTATTAATAACCAATGCGGAAAATTCACCCAGGGAATGTCCTGCCACAGCATCCGGATGAAAATGATCTCCCAGTAAGTGTGCCAGGATCACTGAATGAAGGAAAATAGCCGGCTGGGTAACGCTGGTTTGTCTCAAATCCTCTTCACTCCCTTCGAACATTACGTCTGTTATTCTGAAACCCAGCATTTCATTGCCTCTTTCAAAAAGTTTTCTGGCAGGGGGATATTTTTCATATAAATCTTTTCCCATGCCCGGATATTGTGCTCCCTGTCCGGGGAAAACATAGGCTCTCATACGTATAGATATTTAATAAAATAATGCCGTAAAAATAATAAAGTTCCTGATTAATGAAGGGTTGTCCCTATAAGATGTATAAATTCATCCCGGGTAGTCTGTCTTTTCATAAATTCACCGGTAAAGGCCGAAGTGGTGGTGACTGAATTTTGTTTCTGGATCCCCCGCATCATCATGCAAAGATGCCTGGCTTCAATGACTACTGCTACGCCGAGTGGATGAAGGGTGTCCTGGATACAATCGCGTATTTGCATGGTAAGTCTTTCTTGTACTTGCAAACGACGGGCAAAAGCCTCTACCACGCGGGCAATCTTACTCAAGCCGGTGATGTACCCGTTCGGGATGTAAGCAACATGGGCTTTTCCGAAGAAAGGGATCATGTGATGCTCACAAATAGAATACATTTCGATGTCCTTGACAATAACCATCTCTTTGTAGTCTTCCTCAAACATGGCCGACCTCAGGATATGAGCCGGATCAGTGTTGTACCCCTGCGTAAGAAATTGAATGGCTTTGGCAACACGCAATGGGGTTTCCTGTAATCCTCCCCTGTCAGGATCTTCTCCTATCAGCTTCAGGATCTCTTTATAATGTATTGTTAGTTTTTCTGTTTGTTCCGCATTCCAGCGGTCCATCCTGACATATCCGCTCTCCGGGTTGATTATGTCATCGTTGTTAAAAGATTCCATTTTTATTCTTTATGATATTCTACAAAATTATTTTCTGATTCTTTTATTTTTATCATATGTAAGCGGATACCCAAAGGTAAAAAATGAGGTTCCAGTTCATCCCAGATAGCTATGGCAAGATTTTCTGTGGATGCAATCCTGCCCTGCATAAAATCTACTTCAAGGTTTATGTTTTTGTGATCAAGTTTATCAATAATAACTTCCCTGATGATCTGACTTACGGTTTTTAGATTGATCAACAGGCTGGTCTCCGGATCCGGTTCTCCTTTTATGGTAACAAATAATTCGTAATTATGTCCGTGCCAGTTGGGATTGGCACATTTGCCAAATACTTCATAGTTTTTCTCTACACTCCATTTATTACGGAACATACGATGGGCTGCATTGAATCGCTCTCTCCGGGTTAAATAAATCATATCAGTTCCTATTTGTTGTTAAAATTTATTCGGATGGATGGATTTAATGTCTTTTGTAAAATTACCGGGTTTTTGATTCTCTTCGTTTCTTTCAAGTCCGTTGATCTCCTGCACAAAAATACCGATCTCTTTGTCCGAAAATCCTTTTTCTTTGGCTGCTTCTTCCAGGGTGCCCCAGATGGGCTCTCCACACATAATACACCGGATTCCTTTTTTACTCAGATAGGATACGGCAGCAGGAACCTGCTCAATCAGGTCTTCAATCTCTGTATCTTTTGTGATGGCCATGATCTTACTCATTTGCTGATCTTTCAAAAATAAATTTTTTTGCAAATATACTAATTGTATGGCCATGACTGACCAAAAAAATGATTATTGCAAACCACCGGTTGTGATTGCCCAAAGAAGATAGTGTGAAATACCATACCGGAAAGAACACTGCCAGAGGGGAAAATAACATCATATCACGTACCCCCCTGATGTTGCAATCCAAACGTATATAACTTCCATGGAAAGGCGTGGGGAAAAACAGAAGCACCGGTATAATCCGGAAAAAGTAAGCAAATGATCAGACAGAACACAGGGATAAAAAAAATTAAAATAAATTTGGATTTAATCTAAATAACCGTTATTTTTATCTCCGAAAAAGACAGGCAAATAGTTTTTTCAGGTTGAATTTTTTGGGGAAAGTGGCCGGCTAATGAGTTCAACCGGTCACTTTTTGTTTAGAGCCTTTGAATAGTTATTTTTTTGATATATTTTTATAGAACAGAAGTAAATAGATTGTTAAACCTTTAAATAAATACAGTTATGGCATTTGAATTACCGCAATTACCGTATCCGATGGATGCACTGGAACCTTTTATATCCAAAAAGACGCTGGAATTTCATTATGGAAAACATCACCAGGCTTATGTGAACAATACAAACAGCCTGAGCAAAGGTACCCGTTTTGAGAATGCCGACCTGGAGACCATTATCAAAGAGGCGGACGGTGCCCTTTATAACAATGGAGCACAGGCCTGGAATCATACCTTTTATTTCATGGCCTTTGGTCCGGGCGGAGCCAGAGAGCCGGTGGGGGCCCTGGCCGAAGCGATCAAACGTGATTTCGGATCGTTTGAAAGGTTTAAAGATGAATTTGGGAAGAAAGCAGCTACCTTGTTTGGTTCAGGCTGGGTCTTTCTGGTTAAAGACAGTGAGGAAAAGCTTCAGATTGTCCAGGAGGGCAATGCAGGGAACCCCCTCCGCAGCGGACTAACCCCGATAATGACTTGTGATGTGTGGGAGCATGCTTATTACCTGGATTATCAGAACCGTCGCCCTGATTACCTTACTTCTTTCTGGAATCTGTTAAACTGGGATGTGATTTCAGATAGATATTAAATAAAAAAAGCCGGAATTCCGGCTTTTTTTATTTCCTGTTGAACAGGGCTTTGATAATATAGCTGGTCATCTTCGGATTTTCTTTTAGCCGTCGGGTAGAGTATCCGAACCAGTCTTTTCCAAAAGGGACATATACCCGCATGGTATGGCCTTTTTCCACAATGGAATGTCTCCGAACAGGCGTAACCCCATAGAGCATCTGAAATTCGTATTTGCCTTTTGGGATTTTGTATTTTTCCAGCAGTTGATAAGCCCGTTCAATCAGGTAATCGTCATGGGTGGCAATACCGGGAAAAAATCCTTGTTGAAGCATATATTCCAGATTTTCAAGATAGTGTTTGTTGATCTCATCGTGATTTTTGTATGCAATCCGGGCCGGTTCAACGTAAATTCCTTTGCACAGCCTGAAGTTTAAAGGGGTTTTCTCTGAATGCATTGAAGTCATTTCTTGCAGATCATGGAAGGTGCGTTTCATATAAGCCTGAAGTACCAAACCCACATGAGATGGGTACTCGGCATATAATCTCTTAAAAAGTTTTATTTCACGGTCCACGCAGGAGGAATCTTCCATATCAATGCGTACAAAGCTTTTATATTCGGCAGCCTTTTTTACAAGCTCCCTGATATGCCGGTAGCAAACTTCTTCATCAATCAGCAAGCCAAATGAACTGGGTTTTACGGAGAAATTACCGTCGATATTTTCAGCTGTCAGACGATCAATTACTTCCAGATATTCTTTTTTGTTTTTTTCCGCTTCATCCAGATTCTTGATGAACTCCCCCAAAACATCCAGTGTGACCCTGATCCCTTGTTTGTTAAGCTTTTTTGAAACCCGTAAAGCATCCTCCAGCGTCTTTCCTGCGATGTATCTTTTGGAAAATATCCAAAGGAACTTTTTTGGAAAATAAGGAAGGAGAAATGAAATCAGTTTGTTAAACATTGTCTTTTGTTTTAAAATTCATGAACATTTTTGTGTTTTTATTTTTCATTGGTAAGTATTTACAAAATAACATGATTCATAATCTGTATTTTTATGACCTTTGTCATTCAAGAATATTTTTTCAAACAGAATGAGAAAAAAAGCTAATTTTAGTGCAACCGTTTTTTTAGCAGATGTGTCGTATAAATAAGTTGATCGAATGCAATCGGATGAAGAACTCATAAGGCGTTGTATAAAAAAGGACAGAGAAGCGCAGAGGGTGCTCTATGAGCGTTATGCCGGAATATTATTGGGCATATGCAATAGATATGCAACAAATATTGCAGAAGCTGAAGATATCCTGCAGGAAGGCTTTGTAAAGGTTTTTATTCATCTGGAAGAATTTACAAAGACGGGGTCATTGTTTAGCTGGATGAGAAGAATTATGATAAATACGGCTATAACATATTATCATAAAAACCTGAAACGCAGGTATCATATAGAAATTGAATCTATACAGCATACTTTTTTTGCTGATAACCCGGGGTTGAGTGATTTTACCCGGGAAGAGTTATTGCAGATTATTCAAAGCCTGCCTTCGGGGTACCGGATGATTTTTAATTTGTACGCGGTGGAAGGATATAAACATAGAGAGATCGCGGAGATGCTGAGTATTGATATAAATACAAGTAAGTCACAGTATTCGAGGGCAAGAAAAATGATTCGCAGAAAACTGGAAATCTTGAGCAGGATTGCTGTTCCCGGAAAAGAAGAAGATGAAAGAGATGAATAACATAGAAGAGTTTTTTCGTAAACAATTTGAAGGGTACCGCGTAACACCGTCGGCGAACCTCTGGCAAAGGATTTTACGAAATCTTCGGTGGAAAGAGTTTACACACTTATCTTTCGGACAGTTTAATGTTTACTATCTGTCTTTGGTGCTGGCTGCAGCGGTAGGGGGTTACTTTGGAATTAAGTCTTTCTCCGGAGGTAAGTCAGCAGG
>CAYLJE010000038.1:11525-13809 GCA_964383915.1 uncultured Rikenellaceae bacterium | reverse complement strand
GAAAAACCGGAGAAATCTTTCGTTTCACAAACCGAATCAGGGAAGCCTGTCCGGCAGAAAATCTACCTCAATCATGCACTCAGGAAGGAGAATAAAAATGATTCCGTTTCTGCCATGAGGCTACAAAGCGATACGTTGCCGGTTGTCCGTTTTGGTCTTTCCCGGAAACAAGGTTGTCTCCCGTTGCGGGTGCAATTAATCAACCGTTCAAAAAACTGTAACTCTTTTACTTGGCAAATAGGGAAGGTTCCTACTGTATTTCATGAGGAAAACCCCGAATACATATTTGTTAAACAGGGTGTATATGTGATAACGCTGACAGGCAAAGATAAAAAAGGGCATGAGGCCGTCTGTCAGGATACTGTTAAGGTGTTTGAGACGCCCGTGGCCAGGTTTGAAATTTTCCCAAAAGATGTTATTGTTCCTGAAGATCAGGTTACCTTTTATAATTATTCTGAAAATGCGGTAAGATATCTCTGGGATTTTGGAGATCATACCTCTTCTGCAGATCCCGAACCGGTGCATCACTATTCCTCGGAAGGTCCTTATCATATCGTTTTGAAAGCCTGGTCGAAAGAAGGATGCGTGGATTCCATGGTCCTTCAGAATGCCTTTGAAAACAGCATGTATTCTATCCGTTTTCCAAATGCTTTTGTTCCCAATCCCAACGGACCCTGTAATGGCTATTTTACCGAAGGGATAAGGTCAAATAATGTGTTTCATCCGGTGTGGCACGGGGTTTCGGATTATCATCTGCAGGTTTTTAACCGGTTTGGTGAACTAATCTTTGAAAGTAATGATATTCATAAAGGTTGGGATGGATATATGCTGGACCAACTCGCCAGACCGGATGTATATATTTGGAAAGCCCGGGGGACCTTTGCCAACGGAAAACCCTTTGTCCGGTTTGGAAATGTAACATTGATTAAAAAAAGATAAGACATATTGTCTTAAACAAATGCTATGAACCAATGGGTCACTTGGTAAACTGTTTTGTGGATGTCATCCCTTTTATTAAAATGAATGATATGTAATTATTAGAAGTCCCCTTAAGTAAATATGATAGATATTGTGTTTTTCTGGCAGAAGGAGAAAGGATTTATGCTTTCTCCTTCTTTCTTTTATGTATAAAATGTTTTCATTCGTCAATATGTTAGACTGGAATCCCGGCATATTGGTTACTTTTGATATAAAGAAAGTGGGTGTTTTTGTAACTTATAATTTTATAAAAACGTAATATAATAATATATATTTTTTATTTTAGTAAAATTTTTTGCTTTGAGGGAGGTTTATTTATCTATCTCAATAACTTGAAAAATAGTATATTGGTGAAAAAGTCCCTGGTAATATTTGTTTTTGGTCTTGTTCTTATATTTCCTGTTTATGCTCAGGATCCGCAATTTTCCCAGTTTTATGCCAATCCACTCTATTTGGGATCTGCTTTCACAGGGGCAACCGAAGAGAACAGAATTGTTATGAACTACAGGAATCAATGGCCTGCAATCCCCGGCGTCTTTGATACCTACAGTTTTTCTTATGATAAATATTTCCAGAATTTTAATTCCGGAGTAGGATTCCTGGCCCTGTATGATGTGGCGGGATCTGGACATCTTAGTAATCTGAATTTGGGATTGTTATATTCTTATAATATACAAGTTACAGAAGGGATTTATGTCAGGCCCGGGATACAGGTAAAATACACCCAACTGGCTCTTGATTTTTACAGACTGATTTTTAATGATCAGCTTTCCCCCGGAGGAAACACACCTCCCACGGAGCAACCTCCTTTTGACAATATAGGGGATATTGATGCGGAAACATCGGTACTGGCTTATACAGACCGGTATTGGCTGGGTACTTCTGTCGATCATTTGCTGAGGCCTAAACAATCGCTTTATGGGGATGAAAGTCATTTGCCTATGAAGGTGTCCGTTTTTGGAGGAGCTCAGATCATACGTAAAGGAAGGTTGCTGAACCCTATTGAGGAGAGTTTGTCACTGGCATTTCTGTTTAAAGCACAAGGCAGTTTCAAACAGTTGGACCTGGGCTTGTACTGGTACAAAAGTCCCCTGATGTTTGGCTTCTGGTACAGAGGATTTCCATTGTTTAAGCCTGGGATTAAAGGCTATTTCGATCGCGATGCTTTGATTATTCTGGTGGGCTATAAAACAAAACAATTGCATATCGGGTATAGTTATGATTTTACAATCTCCCGGTTGGTCATGTCAACCGGAGGATCCCATGAGATTTCTTTCATGTATGAGTTTAGAACAACCCGGTTTAG
>CAYLJE010000038.1:6506-11425 GCA_964383915.1 uncultured Rikenellaceae bacterium | reverse complement strand
CCGGAGGATCCCATGAGATTTCTTTCATGTATGAGTTTAGAACAACCCGGTTTAGAAAAAGGAAGATCCATGCGATTCCTTGTCCAGAATTTTAATCTTCCTCTTTTTGTAAAAATCGATCTCTTGTTGAAATAAAATTTTATGGCAGGTGTTTGTTAAATATTGAAATCGTCTATCTTTGTCATGTAAATTTTAAAAAACAAAAAGAATGAAGAAGTCATCTTTAATTATTAATGTTCTACTTTTAGTAGCCGTAGCTGTTTTATATGTTCTTTATTTTACCCGTCCCGGCGTCTCTGAAAAGAAACGTCCCTCCCGGCTTCTGGATACGTCACAGATGTTAGTGCCAAAGATTGTTTATGTTAACATTGATACTTTGCTGGCAAATTATGATATGTTTGCCGACTATCAGAATAAGCTGAATGAGAAACAGAAATCTTCTGAAACGAAACTTAATTCCAGGTCCCAAACATGGCAAAATAAAGTGACAGATTATCAGAATAATCTAAAAAGAGGACTGGTGACCAGGTCTGAAGCGCAGAAAATCGAACAACAGTTGTCCCAGGAACAACAGGAACTGGTGAAGCTGAAAAATGATCTGTCTTCAAAATTAATGGAAGCACAGCAAGTGAGTTATCGCAAGGTATTGTTTAGCATTGTAGATTACCTGAAAGGATACAGCCAGTTGCATCACTATCAATATGTTCTCAGCACTACGGCGGGGGGAAATTTGCTCTTTGGAGATAAAAACTTTGATGTGACGAAACAGGTAATGGAGGGTTTGAACCTGAAGTATAAATCTGTCAGGGATTCTGTGCTGAAGGCAAAATAGCATGAAAGATTTTGAAACATATCTTTCACGACATGTTTCTTATCCATTCCTGATCAATCAGAAACCTTCTCCGGATCTCTCCAACGTCATTGTTATCCCCTGTCATGATGAAGATAATGTCGTAGAGACCTTGTCTTCTCTTGCTGCTTGTGTGCCTGCACTTACCCCCGTTGAGGTGGTTATCGTACTTAATTCTTCTGAAAAGGATACGGAAAGAGTTATTCTCCATAACAGGCAATCATTCAGACAAATAAAAACCTGGGCCGGAGAACATGAAAGGAGGCTGCTAAAATTTTATCCCCTGATAATAGAAAATATCCCGACAAAAGTGGCAGGCGTGGGTATGGCCAGGAAGATAGGGATGGATGAGGCTATCCGGAGATTTATGATTTTGGAGAATCCGAAGGGGATGATTACTTCCCTGGATGCTGACACACTGGTTGATAAGGATTATCTGGTTGCTCTCGAAGATTTCTATGCCAACCAAAAAGATGTTTCCGGAGCTTCGATCTATTTTGAACACCCGCTGGAGGGGGAAGCGTTTCCATACCAGGTGTATCAGGGCATTATTCAATATGAATTGCATCTTCGTTATTTTATCAATGCCCTGAGGATGATTGGTTATCCGTTTGCTTATCATACTATTGGGTCGGCTTTTACGGTGAGAGCTGAAGCATATGTCAGGCAGGGTGGGATGAATACCCGGCAGGGAGGAGAAGACTTTTACTTTCTTCAGAAAGTTATTGAACCGGGTCATTTCTCGGATCTTCTGACCACCAGGGTGATCCCTTCTCCACGACCCTCACGAAAAGTGCCTTTTGGCACAGGGCCTGAAATGCAGAAATTCCTATCCGGAGAAAAAAAGGAGTTTAAGACATATACCCCTGATAGTTTCCTGGATCTGGCTGATTTCTTTTCTGAAATTCCGTTGTTATATAAACATCAGTCCTCTGTGAAAGATTTTTACAATAAACTGCCTCTTTCTGTGAAGTTATTTCTGGGAGAGGACACTTTTTCCGGCAGAGTAGCCGAGATATTGCAGAATGTTGCTTCTGAGAAAACCTTTATAAACCGTTTTTATCACTGGTTTAATACTTTTTTTGTGATAAAATATCTGAACCATGCTCATCTGAATTTTTTCAGGAAGCAACCGGTTGCTTCTGCATCCTCTAAATTACTCAAAAAGGCAGGGATCACTCATCCGCCTGTTGATGTGATAGATTTGTTAAAGTTTTACAGGGAGCTGGACAAAAACCCGGAAAAATCCGGGGAGCTTATTTCTTCTTATCCAGGATGATATATAAATCTTCGTTCTTTTTCTTCATCAAGTACTGCTCACGGGCAAATTTCTCGAGGCTTTTGCTATCTGTTTCCAACTCTTTTAATTTTTCTGAATCCTCTTTGATTTTTTTCTGATAATATTCCTTATCACTTTCTAACTGTTTCATATCCTTTACCTGCTTAAAACTGTCAATCAGGTTGTTACTGTCAAAAAGAAGAAGCCAGATGATAAATAACAGGAGGGTGAGAACATATTTGTTCTTCAGAATGTGGATAACCCGTTTGAAAAAAGGAGAACCCATGACCTGGTTTTTATGATACAAAATTAGTGAAAATTAAAAGATTCCCTTCCATAAAATATAAAATATGTTAACCGGGTGGAAATCAATTACATATCAGACTTTGAGATTTTTTTCTATATTCTTTTATCTTTTTCCATAAAAGGATACCGGTAATCTTCCATAGGTACAAAGGTTTCTTTGATAGAACGCGGGGAGACCCAGCGAAGCAGGTTCAATATGGATCCTGCTTTATCATTGGTGCCTGAGCCTCTGGATCCCCCGAATGGTTGTTGTCCGACCACTGCCCCGGTGGGTTTGTCATTGATGTAGAAATTTCCTGCCGTATAGGTAAGTCTCCGGGTTGCTTTTTCAATAGCATACCTGTCTTCGGCAAAAAAAGCTCCCGTAAGCCCATATATGGAAGTACTGTCCAGCAGATCCAGGGTTTTATCAAACCGGTCATCTTCATAAATATAAACAGTGATAACAGGTCCGAATAACTCTTCTTCCATGGTGACGTAATGAGGATCCATCGCACGTATGATAGTAGGTTCTATGAAATAACCCGTGCTTTTGTTATAATTTCCACCCACGACAATTTCGGCTGCTGTGTCTTTTTTTGCATTTTCAATATAGCTGGTGATCTTATCAAAAGAGGGTTCATCAATGACAGCATTGATAAAATTGGTAAAATCTTCAGGTGGCCCCATCTTCAATCCCTTAACCGTTGCTACAAGTTCATCTTTCATATCTTCCCATAGCGATTCCGGAATATATGCCCTGGAAGCGGCCGAACATTTCTGTCCCTGGTATTCAAAGGCACCCCGGACGATGGCTGTAATTACTGCTTTTTTGTTGGCCGAAGGATGGACCATGATATAATCTTTCCCTCCGGTTTCTCCTACAATGCGTGGGTAAGTTTTGTATGTTTTGATATTTTCCCCGATCATTTTCCAGATGCTCTGGAAGACAGCAGTAGATCCGGTAAAATGAAATCCAACAAAATCGGGATGGGTTAGAACGACCCTGGCTGCGGTAGGACCTGAGACAAATACCTGATTAATAACACCATCAGGTAAACCGGCCTCTTCAAAAATCTCCATGAGCACATGGGCGGAGTAAATAGCTGTCTTGGAGGGTTTCCATACCACTACGTTCCCCATCAGAGCAGGAGCCGTCGGCAGGTTGCCGGCGATGGAGGTAAAATTAAAGGGCGTCAGAGCGAAAATGAATCCTTCCAACGGCCTGTATTCCAAGCGGTTCCATGTCAGTGGTGCTGAAGAAGGCTGCTGATTGTATATCTCAGTCATGTATTGTACATTAAATCTGAAGAAATCAGCCAGTTCACAGGCTGCATCAATCTCTGCCTGAAATACGTTCTTCGACTGGCCGATCATGGTGGCAGCATTCAGTTTTTGGCGGTAAGGGCCCGAAATTAAATCTGCAATCTTCAGGAAAATAGAAGCCCGCTGTTCCCAGCGCATGCCGGCCCATTTTTCTCTGATAGCCAGAGCCGCTTCAATAGCTTGGCGTACCTCTTCTTCACCTCCCCGGGAATAATACCCTAAGGTATGATCAATATTATGAGGAGGGAAAATCCTGACTTTTTTATCTGTCCTGACTTCTTTTCCTCCAATGACCATCGGAATATCTTCTTCGTGGGCATAAACCTGACGGATGGCTTCCCCGATGGTTTTCCTTTCAGGAGTCCCGGGAGCATAACTGAGAATAGATTCATTTTTCGCTACGGGTACGTGGTAGATTCCTTTAGACATACTATGAAATTTTATAATTATACATTTTATGAGTACAAAAATAATGCATATTTATTCATTAAAAATGCTAAAAATCATGTTATGGATCATATTCTTTTTCATTATTACCTGCTATTTTTGATTCTTCTTATTAACCATAAAACCTTTTACATTATGAATTTGAAAGATTACGGAATTGATGAGATGCTTCAACGGCTGGAGATCAGCGATGTAAACCCTGGCGTTACCACCGGCACGGAATGGTCTGATACAAAGGGCATGGTGACCGGATCTGTCACGCCTGTTGACGGAAGTGTCATTGCCCGGGTAAAAAATGCGACCCTGGATGATTACGAAAAGGTTATTAAAAAAGCGCAGGAAGCCTTTAAAGTATGGCGTCTTATTCCGGCTCCGAAAAGAGGAGAAATCGTCAGGCAGATAGGACTGGCTTTACGTGAACGTAAAGCAGACCTGGGTAAACTGGTGACCCTCGAAATGGGGAAGATCTACCAGGAAGGGATGGGTGAAGTGCAGGAAATGATAGATATCTGTGATTTTGCTGTCGGACAGTCGAGGCAGTTATATGGGTTTACCATGCAGTCAGAGAGACCCAGACACAGGATGTATGACCAGTATCACCCCCTGGGCATTGTTGGTCTGATTACTTCCTTTAACTTTCCGGTGGCAGTATGGGCCTGGAACGCAATGATCGCTGCCGTAGCCGGGGATGTGGTAGTCTGGAAACCCAGTTCCAAAACTCCTTTGACAGCC
>CAYLJE010000038.1:0-6406 GCA_964383915.1 uncultured Rikenellaceae bacterium | reverse complement strand
TATCCTTCCGGCCTTTATGTAACCCCTGTTTTAGCCGAAGTGGAAAATCATTACCGGATTGTTCAGGAAGAGACCTTTGCGCCGGTATTGTATCTTATTAAATATAAGACACTGGACGAAGCCATTGCGCTGCACAATGATGTACCGCAGGGACTGTCCTCAGCTATTTTTACGCTGGATATAAGGGAAGCTGAGGAATTTTTGTCAGTGCGGGGATCCGATTGTGGTATTGCCAACGTGAATATCGGTACCTCCGGGGCTGAGATCGGAGGAGCTTTCGGCGGTGAAAAAGATACCGGCGGTGGCAGAGAATCCGGTTCCGACGCCTGGAAAGCTTATATGAGACGGCAAACCAATACTATTAATTTTGGAACAGAGCTGCCCCTGGCTCAGGGAATAAAATTTGAATTGTAAGTAATTTCCGGAGGTTTATTTGATGCGTAGGCAGGTTGCATGCAACGTCTCTACTTGTCCGTTCCGTTGTTAATAATTTTTACTCCTATCAGCCGGTCATACCGTTCGAATGACGAACGGTAATACACCAGTATGGTGTAATCATTCCCTGTTTCAAAATGACTGCCTTCAATGCGGGTCAGGTCCCCCTGCTCCTGTTTCGGAGATTTTACAGCATAGGCATAATTGTAATAACCCTGCTTTAACAGCATCGTCTCTTCATATTGATGAGTATCCATATTATATGTCATGCGGTTTTCCTTTCCGAAATCCCAACCGGTCAAAGCTCCGAAAACATATACATCACCTCCATCCAGAGGAAAGTTAGCAGGCAGGTTAAAGAAAACGTTAAGGTAATCAGCATCCGTATCCGGATTGCTTCCCAAAGAATTTTCTATGTAATATTTGCCATTCAAATCTTTTTTGGAGAAATACGGATCGAAGGTGTGGAAAGCGGAAGGTTTTAAGCGGATATTATAATAGGGGGGTACATATTCGATTTTTGCAATGTTCGGACTCTGGTAACGGATGCTTTTAATATCGAAATCCCTGAATTCATTATTGCCGTGAAAAGTAATTCCGGAAGCATTTTCATAAATAAGTTCACTGTTGCGCTGCTGTGAGGCGGTAACTCCAAAGCGGGCATTGTCCCAGCGGTTATTCTGGCGAATCACCACAAACAATTCATCCTGCGGTGAGCGGAGCGGATAGCCTGGAAAACGGACAGAAAAATGAAGTTGCTGATCCCGGGCACGGTCGGGACCAATCGGCGGGATTACTTTACCACGAATCGTCACACGGTTGGAATAGACCATAAACCGGGCTGTTAGAACCGGATTCTCTTTATTCAAATCTTTATAAACCAGGATAATATAATTTCCGGTAACCCTAAAACGAACATCGTCATTGGGGAAAGACAGGTGGTAATGAATGTAAGGGACGGTAGTGTTTATTGAATGCTTATAGTTCGTGATCTGGTTTTCTGTAAAACCGTTCAGATAATCTTCTACAGGAATATCCGAAGGGTGCCATTGTGCATCACAGTGAATAAAGGTATAGTAATAGTCCTTATAGGTTTCTCCGAGATCGTCGAAATCCAGGCAGAGCCTACTGTCACTGCCTAACCTCAGATAAGGATAGGACATTCTCCATCCCTGTTGGTAGATCTCTGCGGTATGGATGTTTTTCGAAAAAATATGATTGCCCAAAATCTTTTCTTCCTGGTTATTGCCGGTTTGGGCAAAAGTTATCCCAACTACAATAGTAAAAAAGCCTGTAAGAATAATAAAACGCTTAATCATAATTCCAAAATAAATGTTTTTATCCCAAATAGGGAATTATCTTTTATATAAACCTCGTATTTTTTTTATTATTTTATCATCAATAAAAAAGCGAGGATTAATAAATTCAAATCTACCATGGTTATGTAAGACAGTCGTGGAAATGTGCTCCTGGATTTCAAAGTGAAACAACGACCGTTTATAATAAATTTTTACAAAGATGAGAAACTGTTAAATGTATTTATTGTGTTTCTGATCACTATCCTGGGTAATCTGGCTGTCTTTGGAAAAAGCTCAGAATCGAGTGCGAAAGGACAATATCCTGATTCCGCCTGTTTCAAAGCAGAGATCCGGTGTTGATTTATATATATGTTGAGAAATATAAATGAGTTCGGTCTAAAAATCTACCTTTTTAGACTCGACCCATAAATCAAAATGAAAAAAAATCTTGCAGTAAAGGAAAAAAAATTAATTTTGTTTCCGAAATAATAAAAAGATGCCTGTATGGATAGGGTGATACAATTGAGAAAGGGGCTGGACATCCGGATGCAGGGAGTAGCTGAGAAAGTATTGAAAAAACCGGCAGCTCCTGAATTATTTGCTTTAAAACCACCGGATTTTCATGGATTAATGCCTAAACTGAGTGTAAAACCCGGCCGGGAGGTAAAAATCGGATCCCCGTTGTTCTTTGATAAACAACATCCCGAGGTATTATTTACCTCCCCGGTTAGTGGCGTGGTAAAGTCTGTTAACAGAGGGGAACGTCGAAGAATTCTGGAGGTTGTTGTGGCTTCTGACGGAAAGCAGGAGGCACTCTCTTTCATAAAAGGAAACCCTCAACGGATGAAACGGGAAGAGATCGTCGGGAATCTTCTGCACAGTGGGGTGTGGCCCATGATCCGGCAACGGCCTTTTAATTTTGTGGCCGATCCGGACGATGTCCCCAAGGCAATTTTTATTTCATTGTTTGATACTGCCCCCCTGGCACCGGATTATGCTTTTATTTTAAAAGGGGAAGGAAAAACTTTTCAGACAGGGGTCAATGCCTTGTCCATGCTGACCAATGGGAAGGTCCATATCGGGGTGCATCCTGAAAAATCAGATAAAGAATTTGCAAATACCCTGGAAAATGTGATGCTACATTATTTTACAGGGCCTCATCCTGCCGGAAACGTAGGGGTACACATCCATCATATTGATCCTTTGAATAAAGGAGAATTGGTTTGGGTGGTTAATCCGCAGGATGTGTTGATCATCGGCCGGTTGTTTGAGGAGGGGAAATTTGATCCCCGCAGAACAGTTGCCCTGGCAGGTAGTGAGGTGAAAAAAACCGGTTATTACGAAACAATCATTGGTGCTTCTGTGACCCCTCTCATTAAAGATAATGTGAAGGACGGAACATTGCGGTTTATCAGCGGCAATGTACTGACAGGGGAAAAAATTGACCGGGAAGGATATATCGGTTTTTATGACTCCCTGATATCCGTGATTCCGGAAGGAAAATATTTTGAACCATTTGGATGGGCTTTGCCGGGGTTAAAGAAGTTTAGTTATTCCAGAACATTCTTCTCTTGGCTCAGACCGCGGAAAACATATCGTTTGGATACCAATCTGCATGGTGGTCGCAGAGCCTTTGTGCTGACAGGTCTTTATGAAAAAGTGCTTCCCATGGACATCTATTTTCTCCAGTTGATAAAAGCTATCCTGACAGAAGATATTGACCTGATGGAGAACCTGGGAATTTATGAGGTTGTAGAGGAAGATATTGCCCTGTGTGAGTTTATCGATCCTTCGAAAACAGAAATGCAGTCCATTCTGCGTAATGGAATAAATGTACTGGTTAAAGAATTGGGATAATTATTTAAGGGAAAAAGAACATATCTTTTCATGAAAGCATTACGGAAATATGTCGTTAAGCTAAAGCCTCATTTTGAAAAAGGAGGGAAGCTGGAGATGTTTCACTCCACCTTCGAGGCATTTGAGACTTTTATGTTTGTTCCGGACAAAGTAGCTACCTCCGGAGCTCATATCCGGGATAACATAGATATGAAACGTGCCATGATAGTGGTTGTTTTAGCTTTGATTCCTGCTCTTTTATTCGGGATGTGGAACATCGGATATCAGCATTTTCTGGCTCTGGGAGAGACAGTCCCCTTGTGGCAGGCATTTTGGTTTGGGTTTTTGAAAATGCTACCACTCATCGTAGTATCTTATGTCACCGGCCTGGCTATTGAGTTTCTTTTTGCCCAGCTCAGAGGCCATGAGGTAAATGAAGGATTTCTGGTCACCGGTATATTGGTCCCGATGATAGTCCCGGTAGATATTCCTCTGTGGATGCTTTCGCTGGCTGTGGCTTTTGCTGTCATCATCGGAAAAGAGGTTTTTGGGGGTACGGGCATGAATATCCTGAATCCGGCCCTGACGGCCCGGGCGTTTCTCTTTTTTGCATATCCTGGCTGGATGTCCGGGGATCAGGTGTGGGTAGCAGGATTGAAACACGGCTTACATGTTGTGGATGGGTTCTCCGGGGCGACACCCCTTGCCGAAGCTGCTGCCGGGAAAATCGATCAGTTACCTTCTGCCTGGCATATGTTTGCAGGGACAATCCCCGGATCCATCGGGGAAACATCCACGCTGGCTATCCTGATCGGGGCCTTTATCCTTATCTACACCGGGATAGGAAGCTGGAAGATTATGGTTTCCGCATTTACAGGGGGTCTTGTGATGGGTTTAATCCTGAACCTTTTTGCTGTGAATGCCTATATGGCAGTTCCTGCCTGGGAACAGCTGATCATGGGAGGATTTGCTTTCGGAATGGTTTTTATGGCTACCGACCCGGTTACGGCCGCCCAGACAGAAAGAGGGAAATGGATCTATGGTTTTCTGGCGGGGATCATGGCTATCCTTATTCGGGTGCTGAATCCTGCTTATCCCGAGGGGGTAATGCTCGCTATCTTACTGATGAATGTCTTTGCCCCACTCATTGATCACTATGTGGTCGAAGCCAATATCAAACGCAGGTTAAAAAGAGCGAAAGTAAGTGCACAATAATTTATGATCATGAGAGACTTTAGTAACGCTTATATCTTCAGGTTTTCAACGATTATGATTTTTATCGTGGCTGTGTTACTGTCAGGGGCAGCCATGTTGCTACAACCTTTACAACAACGCAATGTGGAGATAGAAAAAAAGCTAAGTATCCTGGCATCTATTAATATAGAAAGTTCACGCCAGGATGCGGGAAAACTGTATAAAAAATATATCACGGAAAGTCTGGTAGTGGATGATCAGGGAAACATAAAAAAAGGAATCGATGCCTTTACTATAAATATGGCGGAAGAGATCAGGAAACCCCACAGCGAGAGAGACTTTCCTGTTTATATCAGTGCCTTGGACAATGGAGATAAAAAAGTGATCGTTCCTTTGCGGGGAAAAGGATTGTGGGGTCCGATATTTGGATACATTTCTTTTAATAATGATTATAATACCATTTTTGGAGCTACTTTTAATGATGATAAAGAAACTCCGGGTCTGGGGGCAGAGATCAGTACCCGGCAGTTCCAAAAACAGTTTTTCGGAAAGACCGTTTTTGACCCTAAGGGAGCTTTTACTTCCATCCTGGTAAAAAAAGGAGGAGCTACCCCGGGAAGCCCGAATGAAGTAGATGCTATTTCCGGGGGGACACTTACCAGCAAAGGAATGCAGAATATGTTGCGGGACTGTCTTGGCGGATATGTAGCTTTTTTTAAAAAACAAAAACAACCTTAACCATTTAAATAGATATCATCATGGATAATGATAAAGATCCATTGTTCTCAAGTAAGAACATGAAATTACTCACCGATCCGTTAAATAAAAATAATCCTATAACGGTTCAGGTATTAGGAATTTGTTCTGCCCTTGCCATTACCGTAAAACTGAAACCGGCCATTGTAATGGCCCTGTCAGTGATGGTTGTGTTGGCCATTTCCAATGTGGTAATTTCTGCACTCAGGAAAAGTATTCCACCGAGAATCCGGATCATCGTACAACTGGTGGTGGTTGCTGCCATGGTTATTCTCGTGGATCAGTTTTTGAAAGCTTATGCTTATGATATTAGTAAACAGTTATCGGTATTTGTTGGGTTGATCATTACCAACTGTATTATTATGGGCCGGCTGGAAGCTTTTGCCATGGCTAATAAGCCCTGGCCATCTTTTCTTGATGGGATAGGAAATGCTTCGGGTTATGGTCTGATCCTGATTATTGTGGCCTTTTTCCGGGAACTGCTCGGCTCGGGCACTCTCTTTGGTTATCCGGTTTTGCAGAAACTGGGCCTGTATAATACCGGATATGAAAACAACGGGTTGATGATCCTTCCCCCCATGGCCCTGATAACCCTCGGGATTATCGTCTGGGTGCAAAGGGCTAAAAACCGTTCATTGATTGAAGAACAATAAAGACAAGCATTATGGCACATCTGTTCGATATTTTCATCAAGTCTATCTTTATAGACAACATGATTTTTGCCTATTTCCTGGGCATGTGTTCTTTTCTGGCCGTTTCAAAAACCGTCAAAACTTCTGTGGGACTGGGCATTGCCGTGACCTTTGTGCTGGCCATCACGGTACCGGTGGACTATTTGTTACAAAATTACCTGCTGAAAGCAGGTGCTTTATCCTGGCTCGGAAAAG
>CAYLJE010000037.1:0-19262 GCA_964383915.1 uncultured Rikenellaceae bacterium | reverse complement strand
CTTGAACCACCGGGGATAAGGCCTTTTCTGTAACGTTGCACAATCCGGCGGCCAGACCGTCTGTCCGAACACCGAAAAAATGATCCCTGAAAAAATTAATAGCCCTGCAAAAAAAAAATTTTTATTCATCTGTAAAAATTTAATATGGATCAATAAAATTCAATATTAAACATTTTTTCTTTATAATTCAACAAAATTATTTAATTTTAAATCGATCAAAATATTATATACGTAAAATAAGATGCAAAAAGACAAAGACTCAAAAATCCGGAGTAACCGGAGGACTTTTTTAAAGACCTCACTAACAGGTCTGGCAGCTTTTACTATTTTACCACGTCATGTTTTTGGAGGACCGGGCTACACAGCTCCTAGTGACCAGCTTACCCGTGCCATTATTGGTGTAGGCGGTATGGGAAAGAACCATATCGGGTACAAGGACGGACGTCTGCTGGCTGTCTGTGATGTGGACCAAAACCATCTTAACGAAGCCCTGAAAATCGCAGGAAAAGGAGTGAAAGGATACCGGGACTACCGGGAAGTGTTACAACGTCCCGATATTGACATCATCCATATCGCCACCCCGCCCCACTGGCATGGTCTGATCTCTGCCGAAGCTGCCAGGGCAGGAAAGGATATCTGGTGTGAGAAACCCATGACCCGTACCATCGGCGAAGGGATCAGAGTGGCAGAAGAAGTGCAGCGTTACGGACGGATCTTCCGTCTGAATACATGGTTCCGTTTCCGGGGTACTTTTTACGGACTGGGAACAACAGTGAAGCCTCTGAAAAAAATTATTGACAGCGGCGTGCTGGGATGGCCGTTAAAAGTGACTGTCAGCGGTATCACCGGATATAACTGGAAGTTTTACTGGAATGGGAAAACCAACCTGCCCCCCATGCCTGTTCCTAAAGTGTTGGATTATAATATGTGGCTGGGCCCGGCCCCTTACAAACCTTACAACCCGGAACACGTCCATGCAAAGTTCAGGGGCTACTGGGATTATGACGGCGGAGGCCTGGGAGATATGGGACAACATTACCTTGACCCGGTACAGTATCTCCTGGGAAAAGACAACACCAGTCCCGTAAAAATAGAGGTGGACGCTCCGCAACAGGATTATTATGCGGTGGGTTCGTGGAAACGTATCGGGTTCACCTATGCCGACGGTTGCCGGATCATCCTCGACGGTGTAAACAGAGATAAGGATGCCGCATACATCGAAGGACCTAACGGAAAGATATACAAAGGGATGAAATCAACCATCCCCCACCTTGACAAACTGATTGCCTCCCTGCCCGATCCGGCACCGCAAATGACCGACTTTGCAGAGGCCGTACGCACCCGGACAAAATTTGCCCTGAACGAAATGAACGGACACCGTTCCTGCACGCTGGTTAACCTGGGGAAAATAGCGGTAAGACTGGGCCGTTCTCTGACATATGACCCCGATAAACAGGTCTTTGTCAATGATGAGGGAGCTAACCGGCTCATCAACCAGCCTATGCGGGCGCCGTGGAGCCTTTTGGAAGGATGATCGTTGAACAAAGAACAATATGAATATGGATTATTTGGAAGAACCGGAAGCCAAGTATAATCTTATTAAAAGGACAAAGGATTTTGCTATGGATTGTATTCTTTTAACAGAAAAATTACCTGATACTTATTTAGGAAATCATGTTAATGGACAGCTAATACGTTGCAGCACTTCTGTTGCCTCTAATTACAGAGCTGCAAGACTGTCTCAAAGAAGTTCTCAAACTAAAAAAGGAAGCTTATGAACTTGCATCTATTTTTGTTCAATCCAGAAAAACAGCTCAGAATAATAAAAGATAAAATGTTCAACAATCATCGGTCATCGATTATCATTAGAATCACCTATTTAAAAACCTATTAAAATACCTATTTTAATTCTGAAATTCAATAAAAAATGAAAAAGATAATTCCGTTTTTTTTAATATTAACACTGTTTATCTCTGCAGTGGGACAGACACAGGATAACCGCACCCTGGAGACAAAAATTGCTGATATCCTGGCGCAGATGCCTGCCGGAGATATTACTTACCGTGACCGCCTGGTCACAGAGCTGATTGACTTGGGGGGGCGTGGATTCTCCGGGCTGGCAGACATGTTACAGGTTCCAGGCACAGGAGATGATGCAGCCGTAAGAATGGCCATCAACAGTATGGCCCGGTATGCTTCGCAGACCGGCCGGGAGAAAGAACGGACCTTCGTTGAAAAAAATCTGCTGGAAGCTATTTCAACAACAAAAGAAAAAGCAATTCAGCGTTTTCTGATCCACCAGTTAAACCTTGTAGGCAGTGACCTGTCTGTTCAGGCATTGAAACCCTTCCTGCATGATAAAGATTTATGCGAGCCGGCTACACAGGCGCTGTTATCCATCCGTTCAGAAAAAGCAAAGGCTGCCTTGCTGGAAGCATTGCAAGAAGAACATCCAAATGGAAATATCACCCTGATCAAGGCCCTGGGAGAGCTTCGTTACCAGCCTGCCACCGCTGTGATTTCACAGTTTGTCGGTTCAAAAAACAGGAAAGTCCAGCGGGTGACTTTACAGACGCTGGCAAACATAGGAGATCCGTCATCTTACAAAACTCTCTGGAACGTTGCCCGGCTCACACCGCAATATGATCCGACCCTCGCCGTATCATCGTTCATTACCTATCTTGGCCGTCTGGGACAGGAAAAAGAAATGAAACCATGTAAGAAAGGGATTATGTCCATGATGAAGAAATGCCGGGAACCCTCCCTGCTGCATTACCGTGCCGGCACCATGGAAGTCTATGCCCGGTATTTTGGAGAAGAGGCACTACCCACTTTCTATACAGAGGTAAAAAACAAAGACAAAGCTTACCGTTCGGCACTGCTGGCTACCATCACACATCTGGGAAACGAACAGGTAACAAAAAAATGGCTGGCAATAGCCCGAAAAGCAGATCCCGATGTTCGGGCAGATATACTCCTGATGCTTGGACAACGAGGCGATAAAACAGCCCTTGCTTTTATACAACAACAGGTAAATGACCCTCATGAAAAATTACGAACTGCGGCTATTTCTTCCCTGGTAAAACTGGAGGGAAAAGCAGCTCTTCCCCTGCTGCTGGATCATCTGAAAACAGGTAAAGACATTTCTTATACCCAAAACATCCTCCTGACACTTACCGGGGAGAAAGACCTTCCAGCGGTTTCCCGGGCAGCAGGAAAAGCTGAAGGAAAAGCCAAAGCCGCCTGTTTGGCAATTATAGCAGCCCGTAACGGAACCGCCTTCTTTCCCATGATCAGAGACCTCTGCCATGCCGGAGACAAGACCGTCCGTAAGGCTGCTTACGAAGCCCTGCCGGGGGTAGCTGATGCCAGAGCACTGGATGATCTGATGCAGTTACTCCTCACGACGAATGCCCCTGAATATACGGGGGAGGTCAGGAAAGCCATTGTTGTCGCGTCCAAAAATAATGTTGATCCCCGAAAAGTAACTGAAAAACTTCTCTCTGCCCTGAGAGCTACGGATCAAAAAGCACGGATCATAGCATTACTTCCTTCCATTGGTGGAAAAGAATCGTTATCCGCTGTAGTAAATATTTTCCAAAAAAGCACGGGAGACACAAAAAATGCCGCTTTCAATGCTTTGTTGCAATGGGAAGGGACAGAGGCAATCCCTTTTTTATTCAGGATTTGTCAGGAGGGCCCGACCACATACAGGGGAGATGCTTTCAAAAGTTATGTTAAAAAGATTGACGAATCCACCCTGCCTGACGACCAGAAACTTTTACAATTGCGTAAGATCATGCCTTTGGCAGGTAACACACAGGAAAAGAAACAGGTTATCAATGCATTGGGAAATTTACATACGTTTCTGACAGCTGTCTATCTTGGGAAATTTCTCGACGATCCGGAAGTTCAATCAAAAGCAGCCTGGGCTATAACTACTGTTGCCCTGCCTGCTTCCTCAGGCTTCCCCGGGTTAATAGGAAAAATCATTCGAGAGCGGCTCACCCGCTCATTGAAATATCTCTCGGGCACTGAAAGCGAATATCAGAAAGCAAAAGTCCAGGATTATCTGGAGAAAATGCCGGACGAAGTGGGGTTCGTTTCCATGTTTAACGGGAAAGATCTCACCGGATGGAAAGGCTTTGTAGCCAACCCGCTGAAACTGGCGGAAATAAGCAAGAAAGAACTGAAGAAACGTCAGCAGGAAGCCAACCGGAAAATGCATGATAACTGGAGCGTGAATGAAAACAGCATCGTCTTCAATGGGAAGGGGAGCAACCTGGTGTCAGAGAAAACATATGGAAACTTTGAGATGTGGGTTGACTGGCGCATCACCAAAGGAGGCGACAGCGGTATTTACCTGCGTGGTTCGCCACAGGTTCAGATATGGGATACCTCCCGCCGTAATGTGGGAGCACAGGTCGGATCCGGCGGACTATACAACAACAAACACCACCGTAGTACTCCTTTAAAAGTTGCCGACAATCCTATAAATGACTGGAACACGTTCCACATAATTATGGTGGATAGCATAGTCACTGTTTGGTTAAATGGAGAGTTGGTGGTAGATCACATACCCTTGGAAAATTACTGGGATCGCAACCGTCCCATTTTCCCTACCGGAACTATTGAACTACAGGCCCACGGTAGTAACCTGGCCTTCCGGAATATCTATATACGGAAAATATCAGACAAAGAATATCATCTCTCTCCGAAAGAAAAAAAAGCAGGGTTCCAATCCCTCTTTAACGGGAAAAACCTGCAGGGTTGGACAGGCAACAAAGTGGATTACGTCGTAGAGAATGGCACCATTGTTGTTCATCCGAAAGAAGGATCCCATGGAAACCTTTATACGGAGAAAGAATATCGTGATTTTGATTTTCGGTTTGAGTTCAAGCTGACGCCGGGTGCCAACAACGGTATCGGCATCCGTGCCCCGCTGAAAGGAGATGCTGCTTATGTCGGCATGGAAATACAAGTACTGGATAACACCGCCCCTATTTATGCCCACCTGCAACCTTACCAGTACCATGGTTCTGTTTACGGTGTTATTCCCGCCAAACGAGGATATCTGAAACCTGTCGGAGAATGGAACAGCGAGGAGATCATCGCCAAAGGTTCACACATCAAGGTTATCCTCAACGATCATGTTATCCTGGATGGAGACATCAAAGAAGCCAGTAAAAACGGCACCATGGACCATAAAGATCATCCGGGTCTGTTGCGGGAAAAAGGGCATATCGGTTTTCTGGGTCACGGCTCGGTGGTGTGGTTCCGCAATGTACGAATCAAGGAATTGTAAATCCTAAATATTCACCGGTTTAATATGTAGGGGTTCAAAATATTTATCGGTTTAATCTGTAGGGGTTCAAAATTTTGAACCCCTACATTAAATAAATTTTGAACCCCTACATTAATTAAATTTTGAACCCCTACATCTTTGAAATCATAACAGATTTTTACAGCGCCCTGTTCAGCACCCATTCATTCAGTACAGGGGTCTCTTCGTCCGGGCCTGTGATCAGCAGGCGGAAATACCGGCCTGTCACCGGTTCAAAGGATTGGGAATGTCCGGTACCTCTGGTGGCCCCTTTCACAACCGTCGCCCATTGATTTCCTTTTTTCACTCGGAGCTCAAAATGCTGCGATTTATGATCCCAGGGATGCCAGGGTTCGACAAGGGACATGTGGCCGATGCTTACTTCTTCTCCCAGATCAACCTCAACCCACGGATTTTTATCCCCGTCGGCAGGCGTCCATTTATCTTTGGGGTCGCCATCAAACAGGTTTGATACTTTGGTCATATCATCCGTCGATGAAGCGGTTCCTGTTTTTCCGGTGGTAGGTACAGACAGCACATCCGGTTCTCCTTCAAACTCAAGGACAACAATAGAAATGACCGGATCAGGAGCTTCGGCAGGAACGGATATTTCCACATATCCTTTCTTGTTTTCCACTTTGAGTTGATTTTCAGGATCAACCAGTAGATATGCTTTCTCTACCTTATTTCCCAACGGAAGTTTCAACTCGCCATCCTGCGGCCATTCATAGACATGGAGATATATCTTTTCTCCTTTCCGGGTAGCCCTTCCCCGGGGAAGCCAGGGAAAGGGGCTGGCTGTGGTGCCATAAATGGCCTCACTGTTCTTATTCATCCATTTTCCGATATATTTCAGCCGGTCGATGCTTGCCTGAGGGATCAAACCTTCGGAGGTAGGGCCTACATTCAGGAGGAAGTTTCCACCTTTGGAAACAATTTCGGAAAGTTTCAGCAAAAGGTCTTTTCCTGATTTCCAGTCATGATCCCAGGATTTGTAACCCCAGGTATCATTCATGGTCATGCACACCTCCCAGTTACGGCCGGGAAAACCGGTAGCCGGGATATACTGTTCCGGCGTCTCCAGATCCCCTTTCACGCCACCACCTAAGCGGTTATTGGTAATTAATTCAGGATATTGAGCGACTACAGGGAGGAACTTCTCCGCTCTCTCTTTGGTCATGTTTTTGGGTGTATCCCACCACAGGATATCGGGATGATAACGGGAAAGGATCTCCTTCACCTGGGGTACGGCAATGTTATCGAGGTATTCATCAAAACTTCCCAACTGGGCTGCATCCCAGTGACCGTCATTTTCGGAAGTATATTTGTCAATGCGGGTAGAATCCGGATTTGCCCATCCGGCAGTGGCAAGCACGCGATAAGCCGCCCCGCCGGGATGATTCCAGTCCTGGGCCTGGGAATAATAGAAACCGATGTGCATGCCCTGTTCCCGGCATGCTTTCATCAGCGGAGCCAATACATCTTTTCCATACGGGGTGGCATCCACAATATTCCAGTCGCTCACTTTGGATTTGAACATAGCAAAACCATCATGATGCTTCGAGGTGATCACCATATACTTCATCCCAGCCTCTTCGGCCAGTTTTACCCATGCCTCCGGATCATATTTGACCGGATTAAAAGATTTGGCATACTCTTTATATCCGGCTACAGGGATCTTGGCCCGGTTCATGATCCATTCGCCGATCCCTTTTATCTTATGACCTTTGTAAATGCCTGCCGGCACCGAATATACGCCCCAATGAATAAACATGCCAAACTTGGCATCTTCCCACCATTGCATTTTGTCTGATTGTTGGGTCTCTTCTTTTTTCTGTGCTTCTTTTTTCTTTGAATTCCTACAATAAGGAAGCAACAACAAACCAATTATAACCAGTGTTAAAAGTGTAATTTTTTTCATAATTTTTTTATTTTAAAATTTTATAAAATTGTTCATCCTTCAACCTCTTCTTTTATCCTCTTTTGTTCGTCGATCAACAAACATTGATCCTGTCGGCAGACAGACATCCTTCAGCAGGTCATCTTTTTCCCCGGATTCTTTCCCCTCCCTCTCATAAAATCTGCACATCCATATGAATGATAATGGCAATGAACCTTCTCATGAATAAATATTTCCCAACCTTCATTTTTTATTTTATTTTTCTTATCAGACTTCTTTTAATACCACAACCCGGATAAAAAGGAAGATAAAAGACAAGTGATCTTTGTGATTGAAATATTTTACCACAGAGTACACAAAAAAGACAGAGAGTACACAGAGCTATCATCGCCTTTATAATTACGAACTCATGTTATATGATATTGCATGTTACCATACTTTTAATTTGACTTTGCCCGCTGCAATATTTGCAAAAGGACCCGCGGCCGGGTTCTTGTCATTTCGCAGATGACCAAAATAGTCTCTGTTTATTCGGACCGGTAAGCCGTCCGGGCTTTCAAAAGGAAGGCGGGTGATTTTTGTTCTCCCCAAAAAGCCGCTGGTAATAGAAGGAGTCTCTTTTTCTTTGAGAGAACCGGGAAAGTTCATCTCCAGATAAACGTGACCTCCCTCTGCATGCAGTTTTATATCCGGATCAAAATCCTTCATCACCAGATCATCCGGTTCCAACCGGTAAGGTTTTGTCCCGTTCAGGTAAACATTCCCGTCCAGCAACATTTTAAAGGAAGATCGGTCATACACTGCCAGTCCCCAGCCAGACCATCTGTAACGTCCGCTCCTGGGCACTTTCTTTTGTTTAAGTATTCCTTTCCTGATAAAAATATTATTATAGTACCGTTCCTGTCCGTCATGAATATTCCTCAATCCGGCCACGTGCGTCGAATGGGCAAACATATAAGGGGTAAAACGACTCCGTTCTTCATATACTTCAATATAACCAGTCATCAGATTATGTACAAAAGCAGCTCCTTCGCTCCAGTTTCTTATAGCTTTGTCCGAGAGCAACAGGTTGTTGTCAACGAGAAACGGGCCATGATTCACTTCCGCAAAAATATCTTCTTCCGTATTGTTATAAATCAAATTACCAGTGACTCTTGTTCCCTGGGCCATCCAGTCGAGCCATATCCCCCTGCCGGTGTTGTGGATACGGTTGTGTCTTATCAGCACATCAATGGCAGCATGGATCTTAATCCCGGCAATTTCAGCACCGGTAAATAATCTTTTCGTCCAGATATTATAAATATGATTATCATAAATTTTGCTGAAAACAGCACCCAGGCTTCCCACAATTCCTGCCTGTTCGCAGTTATAAATCGTATTGTTACGGACAATATGGGATCCGATATTTTCTTTCGACCATCCTTCTTTCAGCACCCGGAATATCACCTCATTATATTGGGTAGCTCCGTCAATACATGGGTTCTTCGACCATACATTCTGACCACTTCTCCTGTCTTTTCCGAGGGTTATACCCACACATTTTGAATCGCTGATCACATTATTTTCAATAATCCATCCTTTACTCCAATGGGTGCCGAGCAATCCTATCTGTTCAGCCGTAGGAGGCGCCCAGGGGGTTGCTGCCTGCCGCATGATGAAGCCTTTGACCGTAATGTAATTCACGCCGCTTTTCACCGGATAGAAACAGGCCTGCCGTACATTGATCTCTACCTGTTCCTTATTGGGATTATGACCATGAAAGTCGGCATAGATACAGGTATTCCCCTTATCATTTTCACAGTACCATGGGTAGAGGGTTTTTCCGTCCACATGCAATGTTACGGATTTTAACAGATTTTCCAGGTTAACAGATTCATAGAGCGATTGCCCGTTGAGATACACCTCCCCGGGATGATGGATCTGCCCCTTGTCAGAAAACCAGTCACCATGAAGTATTTCCCTGTACGGATTAAAATCTCCAAAAAAAGAATTGGGAATGACCACTTTCCATACAGCCCCCCTGAACTTTTTCCATCCGGTGATCACGTCCGAACCTTTGATCACCACCTTCTCTCCTTCTGCCGCCCGGTAGATGATCCTTTTTTCATCTGATGCTCCTCCGCGCGGCGGTCTGACCCACTCGCGATATACCCCTTCGTGCACGATGATTGCATCCCCGGCCTGCGCCATGGTGGCAGCAAAGGAAATAGACCGGAATGGGGAAGCTATGGTACCGTCATTGCCGTCATCCCCATGAACAGAGACCTGATATTCCCTGGCAAAACCAGAAATCCCTACCAACAGAGAGACCAACAAAGCAAGAACTTTTAACTTTTTCATTTTATCAATAGTATGAAGCCAAAAAATAGATAATAAACATCTAAAAATACAAAAACTCATTTTAATAAACAACAGAAATAACCTTGCTGCAATCCGTCTAAACGGAAGACCTCCCGTCCGAATAGAATTCCTGCCTGACTACCTCATTCCCATCCGTACCAGCACGGGTGGACAGGCGGGCCGACCTCCCTGATACAGTAACCGGTTTCAAGAAGGGCACAGGATAAGACACAGGTGCTGAAAATCATGAAGCAGCAGCTCATCTGCAAAACTTGTCTGGATATGAACCATTACAAAAAATGGTTATAACTTTGAAAAAACAACAGAAATTGATAACAAAAAAATATTGCAGATTCTGTAAAAAAAAATAACCCGATACGATGTAAAAAAAGTAAGACTCTTTGGTTCGTGTAAAAAAAATTGACAGCATCAGAGAAGCAATATTGACCTATTAGTTGACTTCTTTCCGGAATAGGAAACATTTGATAATTTAATGACAGGCTGTGCTATATTAGAAAAAATATTTAAAAATTATAAAATTGAAATTGTTACGAAAAATGGAAATGAACTACCCCGGGGCAGGTATAACAAAGAATTACTTGTTTCCTGCCCGGAAGGTCGGGGAATTAAACCATTTCTTCTCGTCTGCCATAGCGGAACGCACAGTACCGTCGGCTAGCCTTATGCTTGCGCTGAAGCTTAAGCGCAAGCACATGGCGGCCGATGGAAGGCGAATTAAAAAATTAAATAACGTAATTTGGATTAAGCAGGAAAACTTTTCGTTGTAATACAAAGCAGAGAATATTATCTTTGAAAACAAACAAATATTTCCATGTCCGGGAAAGAAGTTGTATTTGTACGGGATTTACATTGTAACAGCACCGTTCGGCTGTTGCAATTTCTGCTTGAAAAAGAACAAATCCCCGTAATCCGGATCCTTCCGGGAAAAATTGTTGTCCCCCGGTTACCCCCCAGAGAAAAGGATAAATTAACAGCCCTCCTCTCCTGGTACGGACTTGAACCCCTGAAAAAAAAGGAAGAAATCATCCTGGAACAGATCAGATTGTGCGTTTATGAGCTGGTGCATGAAATGAATTATGTAAATTCGGTCGTGAACCGTTCTGATTATCTTGTAGAAAAAACAGGATACAGCTATTCCTATCTGTCCCGCCTTTTTTCATCCATGGAAGGAATGACCCTTGAAAAATATATGATCAACGAAAAAATAAAAAGGGTAAAGATTCTTATTGAGCAGGGAGAATTTACATTGAGTGAGATTGCCTACATGATGGGATACAGCAGTGTTCAGTACTTGTCCGGCCAGTTTAAACAACTGACAGGGATCAGTGTATCAGCATACAAGAAAACTGTGAATCACCGCTCCCGAAACAAGATTTTGTAACAAATCGTAAAAATCTTACACATTGTTAACAGAACAATTGGCAGGTTTCTTGCATTAATAGCGCATAATAATCTTATTAAAGAAATAGTTATGAACATCAAAGAAAATATTGCCGTCAGCGATTCCGGCTTCTTGTTTGATACTTCTACCGGAGAAACCTATACGGTCAATGAAACTGGAAAAGAAATACTGAACCTCATCCGTGAAGGCAAAACTTATGAAGAGATCAAGAAGTACATCCTCCTCACCTATAATACAGATGCAGAATCTTTCGAGAAATATTACATTGATTTTACAGAGACTTTAAAACAATATAATCTTATCAATAATGAATCGGACAAAAGTTAAGTCTCGCCGGCTCATGATTCGGTGATAATGATAAAATAAAAATACGTTATATGACAAAAAAAAGAAAAATCGTTCTGGCTGTCACCGGGTTGAACAACACCGACAATCCCGGACCGGGGATTCCCGTAATCCGCAGTGTAAGGGAATCGGATGATCTGGATATGCGGATCATCGGTCTGGTTTATGAAACCCTTGAGCCGGGGATCTATCTGCGGGATCTGGTAGATAAAGTATATCAGATTCCCTACCCTTCGGAAGGATCAGATGCCCTGATGGAACGCCTGCAATACATCCATAAGAAAGAAAATATTGATGTCCTGATTCCCAACTTTGACGCTGAGTTATATGCTTTTATCAAAGCGGAGAAAAGGCTGAAGGAACTGGGGATCCATACTTTTCTGCCTACCCTTAAACAGTTTGAAGAACGGCAGAAAAACAACCTGGTATCTTTCGGAGAAAAATATGACGTAATGGTCCCTGACAGCCAGGAAATCTATTCGGCTCGTGATATCGACGGATTACGTGAAAAATTCGATTATCCCCTGATGGTGAAAGGAAAATTTTATGATGCCTATCTGGCATACAACGAAGAGCAGGTGACCATGTACTTTAACAAAATCAGTGCAAAATGGGGTCTGCCGGTTATTATTCAGGCTTTTGTAAAAGGAACAGAAGTAAATGTAGTAGCCCTGGGGGATGGCCGGGGGAACATCATTGGGGCTGTGCCTATGCGCAAACAGTATATTACGGACAAGGGAAAAGCATGGGGGGGCATCACCCTGGATAATCCGGCCATGATGGCCCTGACAAATAAAATCATCCGGGCCACCCGGTGGCGTGGCGGGATGGAACTGGAGCTGATCAAAACAGCAGAGGATGATCTGTATATCCTGGAAATCAACCCCCGAATTCCTGCCTGGGTATATCTGGCCGTCGGAGCCGGACAAAATTTACCGGAAGCCCTCGTCAAACTGGCCCTTGGCATGGATGTCCCCCCTTACAAAACTTATGAAGTAGGAAAGATATTTGTCCGTTATTCCTATGACCTGATCATCAACCTGGAAGATTTTATTGCTATTTCTACCAAAGGAGAAATTTAACCAAATACACCATGGAAAAGAAACCATTTGAAAGACCCTTTATAAAAAGGCTTAACGCAGGGATGCCCAACAAGTTTGGGATACATACCCATATAGAACCCATTACTGATATTGAAGGACAACGGGTAAAAGACTTATTAGAAATCCACGGATCGCCTTTGTTTGTCCTTTCTGATCCGGTCATGCGGAAGACCTACCGGCAGGCTATGCAGGCTTTTTCCACACGGTATCCCAAAGTACAGTTTGCCTGGTCGTATAAGACCAACTATTTAAGTGCTGTGTGTAATGTTTTTCACCAGGAAGGCGCCTGGGCCGAAGTAGTGTCCGGGTTTGAATATGAAAAAGCCCTGCAAAACGGTGTCCCGGGTCAATACATCCTCTTTAACGGCCCCGGGAAAAAATATGAAGACCTGAAACAGGCGGTTGAACATGATTCATTCATCCACATTGATCATTTTGATGAATTGTATCTGCTGATGCAAGTTGCTGATGAAATGAAGAAAAAGCCGAAAGTAGCCATCCGCATCAATATGGATGCGGGTATTTATCCCCGATGGGACCGTTTTGGATTTAACTATGAAAACGGAGAAGCGTGGGAAGCAGTGAACAGGATTATGCTCTCTGGAAAACTGGACCTGGTAGGGTTACATACGCATATTGGCACCTATATTATGCTCCCTGATGCTTACCGGCAGGCGGCTGCAAAAATGGCTGCTTTGGCCGTGCATATCCGGCACAAGTATGGACAAAATATCCGGTATATAGATATGGGTGGTGGTTTTGCCTCAAAAAACACACTTAAAGGAGCCTATATTCCCGGAACAGATTCGGCTCCGTCTTTTGAAGAATATGCAGACGCTATCTCTTCGGCATTGATCAACTCGGAAATAAAACCGGATGACCTTCCACTGCTTATCCTGGAGACCGGACGGGCCATGATCGATGATGCCGGATACCTGCTGGGTACTGTCCTGGCCAACAAACGTCTTGCCGACGGAAGACGTGCCACCATTGTGGACGTGGGAGTGAACCTGCTGTTCACCTCTTTCTGGTATGACCATCAGATCTTTCCGGCACAATCCGTGAGCCAACACACCGAAGACACCACCATCTATGGCCCTCTCTGTATGAATATTGACGTCCTCAGGGCCGCCGTCGATCTCCCGTTATTAAACAAAGGAGACCGGTTTGTAATCAGACGTGTCGGGGCATACAACATGACCCAGTGGCTTCAGTTTATTGATTATCGTCCCAGGGTCGTGCTGATAGACCAGAAAAAGCAGGTGCATGTGATCCGGGAAAAGGAAAAACTGAAAAACATTATGCAACCCGAGGTGATTCCTGATTATTTGAAAAAGATCAATCTGTAAGAGATAACGATGAGCACTCACACCAAATATCTGCCGGGGTTTGCAGAGGCAACCGTGAACAGTTACGCTCAGGTATTTTTCTCCAAAAACAGGATCTTTGCATTCATCCTGCTGATCGTAAGTTTTTTTGATGTCTGGGCAGGAATCAGCGGTTTATTGGCTGTGCTTTTCACCGTTGTCGGTGGTCTTTTGATGGGACTGGACCATCGTAAGATTGTAAGTGGGCTGTATGGTTTCAACAGTTTACTTGTGGGTCTGGGATTAGGGATTTATTATCAGCCGGGGCTGGCATTTTATACGGTCCTTTTTCTCGCATCAATCTTTACACTTTTTCTTTCGGTGGTTATGGAAGGAGTCATTGGAAAGTATTATCTGCCTTTTCTCAGTGTCCCTTTCATTTTTTCCATCTGGATCGTCCTGTTGGCCACCCGGCATTTCGAGAACCTTGGGATCAGTGAGCGAGGTGTTTATACTCTGAACGAAGTGTACCGTCTGGGAGGTCCTTCCCTGGTATCTCTTTATGAAAAGATAAAAGCCCTCGCCCTGCCTGGTTCTGTTCGCTTGTATTTTCTGTCGCTGGCAGCCATTCTTTTTCAAAGCAATGTCCTGGCAGGGATACTGATCAGTATCGGATTGCTCCTGTATTCCCGGATTGCCTTTTCCCTGTCTCTGCTGGGCTTTTATACGGCTTATCTGTTTTATCTTTTGTTGGGTATAAACCTGGCAGAAGTCAGTTACGGATATATCGGATTTAATTATATCCTCACTGCCATTGCCATCGGAGGATTTTTCCTCATCCCCTCGGTTTGGACTTATTTGTGGGTTATTTTACTTACCCCCCTGGTAACCATCCTGACCATCAGCCTCGACTCGGTGTTTTCCGTGTTTCACCTGCCGGTATATGCATTACCTTTTAACATAATGGTACTGATTTTTCTGTACGTCCTAAAATTCCGGACCACCGGAAAAAAGCGACTAAAACAAGTTTCCCTCCAACAGTTCAGTCCGGAAAAAAATCTTTACGGTTATCAGAATTCCATCACCCGGTTCAATTATGATTATCCTTTCCCGTTTCGTCTCCCCTTCTGGGGAACATGGGTTGTCTCTCAGGGACATGACGGAGAATATACCCATAAAGAAGAATGGAAATATGCCTGGGATTTTATGATCAAGGATGAGTCTGACAGTCTTTATAAAAATGACGGGGATCAGTTGACTGATTATTATTGTTACGGGAAAAAAGTAGTCGCTGCCGGGGATGGCATCATAGAAGAAATTACTGACGGCATTGATGATAATGCGGCAGGTGACATTAATATTCAACAAAACTGGGGGAATACGGTGGTTATCCGTCATGCCGAATTTCTTTATTCTCAGATGAGTCACCTGATGAAAGGTTCCATGACTGTAAAAAAAGGCCAGTCAGTAAAAGCCGGGGACATCATCGGAAAAACAGGAAACAGCGGACGGTCCCCCTATCCTCATCTGCATTTTCAATTTCAGGCCACCCCATCTATTGGCTCCACAACTATTTATTATCCTTTTGTTCAATACCTCAAATATGAAGATCAGCAACCATTATTGCAACAATATGCCATTCCACGGGAACATGACCACATCTCCAAACTCAGGACCATGCCTTTGCTGGTAAAAGCTTTTCATCTTATTCCGGGACGTACACTGGAATTTGAACCGCAGGGAACAACTTTTCTCAGGGGTTTTATCTGGGATGTGCAAACAGACAGTTATAACAATCCCTTTCTCTATTGCCGTGAGACAGGAAGTAAGGCTTTTTTCTATGCAAATCAAACACAGTTTTATTTTACCTGGTTTGAAGGAGATAAAAAATCATTTCTTTATTTCTTTTTCCTGTCCCTTTTCCGGGTACAACTGGGATTTTACAAAGGATTAAACGTAACCGACCAATATCCGCTGCATCTGGTATTTAACCCGGCGCAACTTGTTTTGCAGGATTTTCTGGCTCCTTTTGTAATAATTTACAGGGCTGATTACCACTTAAAATATGCCTCCATAGATAATCCGGTGATGACGTCGGAGATCGTGGTTGACTCCACTTCCTCTGCCCGTATGGGGAAAAAACAGATCAAGAAAATTCACTTCCGGGTAAAGATTACCAACCGGGGAGTGGATCATTTTACGATGAGGTTAAACGGAGAAAAAACAGAGATAGCATGCAAAGGATAACGATAATCATACTTTTATTACTAAGCATAATTCCTGCAGTTCCGGCCCAAAAAGATCAGGAACGGAAAGATTTTCTTTACTTTGACAAGCAAACCTATGCAGCATACCTTAAGAAAGACTGGGACAGGGTTATTTCCCTGGGAAAAGAATCACTGCACAACGGATATGATTTTTATTACCTGCGCGTACGGATGGGTATCGCTTATTTCTCCAAAGGAAATTATATGCTGGCTATTCGTCATTTCCGGCAAGCTTTCCTCTCCAATCAGAATGACTCTATGGTTCTTGAATATTTATATTATTGCTACCTGTATTCCGGCAGACAGTCAGACCTTCAGTCATTGCTCTACAACATACCGCAGCACTTGTTAGTGAAAGTGGGTTTAGATAAAAACCACAGAAGAGGCATCCGTAATATTAATATGTCCTATGATTACTTTTTCAACAGAGATTACCCCAACATGAGCAACTATGATGCCCCGGCATTATCTGCATCGGATGGCTGGCAAACCATGGATTATTCCGGAAGTCTGTTTTCAGTCTTATTTGATCATGCTGCCGGAAAAAATGTATTGATTGATTACGGATATCGTTACCTGAATAAAACACGATTTTACTTTTACAAGATAACCAGCTATGATCATAAAAATGGCCGGAACACTTTTGTCCAACACCAGTTATATGGAAAGTTCACTTTCCGGCTGGGTCATGGAACCAGCCTCAAATTATCAGGAAATTATCTAAACCTGCGTCCACAGGTGGAAGAAAATACCTGGTTTGGCGGTGGAACAGGAAGTCTGTGGGTAACCGATCCCTTACATAACTGGACGTTATCTTTTTCTCTTCAACAATCGCTGCCTTATTTTTCTCTGTATGCAGGAACAGGAGCCGCAGACATGAATAACCTCCGGCAGTGGCAACCTTTTGCCGGTTTTATCCTTTATCCACGAGGTAATGAAAAATTGTACTTTGGTTCTAGATTCAGTTACCTGTTTCAGGACTACACAATGGATCATATGATTGGGAATCTGATTACCGAACCGTTTCTTGGCATCCAGGCAGCTAAACCATTGTGGATAGAAGCCTTTGGGTCAATAGGCAACTATGCAAATTTTCAGGAGATGGACGGATGGCTTCTCTATAACAATTTCAATCCGGTAAAAAACAGCTTCGGAGGCTCGGTCATCTATTCCTGGTATAAAAAAGCAATGGTTTTTACTTTAACAGCTCTACACAGCGATATGACCAGCTATTATTTTTACCGTCAGGGAAATACACTAATGCAAACAAACGCAATAAACTATCCTATGTTTAATATTAATCTTAAAATAAAATGGAATTTCTAAAAAGAATAAACAGGCAGATAATCATTCTGTTATTGGTTTTATTTTCATCTGTGATTGTAAAAGGCCAGGTCTCCACAGACATGATCAACGCTTTTAAAAGCAGTTATCAACTGGAGCGTAACGGAAAATATAGTCAGGCAGCTGAGATATTGAAAACAATATATATTGGAGATTCTTACGAACTTAATCTGCGTATCGGATGGCTGGACTACCAGGCCGGATTATTTACCGAGTCAGAATCTTTTTATAATAAAGCTGTTTCTATCCATCCCATGGCTGTTGAAGCTCGGTTCGGATTGGTACTTCCGCTGGCTGCTTTGGGAAAATGGGATATTGTCATCAAACAATACACCAAAATACTGGAGATCGATCCCAACAATACCGTAGCTAATTACAGGATGGGGTCAATTTATTACGGCCGAATGGAATATGAAAAAGCACTGCAATATTTGGAAAAAGTGGTCAATCTTTATCCTTTTGATTATGACAGTATGGTTTTGTATGCCTGGTGTAATTATCGACTGAAAAAATACAGGGAAGCGAAAATCCTTTTTCAGAAAACCCTGCTGATCAGGCCGGATGATACCTCTGCACTGGAAGGTTTGAAATTATTGGACACGCAGTAACCCTCCCTTTGCCAATGAGTCCAAAATGCGTAATTGCTACTGAACAGTAGTTCTTCGTTGCCATCAGGTGATTTCTTCCCTGTCATTTGTCTGCCTGTCAAAGCCGGTAATCTGCCTGACATAGTCAGGGAACCAACCTATTATCAAAACCTACAGAATAAAATACTGATCCTTTTTTAATATATGTTTAATCATTTGCTTAATTATTTATTATTCTTTATTTTTAGCACAGATAAAAAACAGATGTATGCAGCAAACAAAAAAAATCAAACAAGAAGGGATGACTTGTATCAGGCTTGAGGCTGACCCTGTCTTAATCCATAATTGTAAAGCCCGCCTGATCTATGAGGAAGAAAACCTGAAAAAACTGTCCGGTATTTTCTACCTGGCAGGGAATGAAGTTCGGCTGAAGATACTGTACCTTATTTTTCATGAACACAGGTTGTGTGTCTGTGACCTGAGTGATATCCTGGAAATGAAGCCCCCGGCCGTCTCACAACACCTTCGAAAACTAAGGGATCTCGGACTACTACAAACAAAAAGAGAAGGACAGACCATCTTTTACCACACCAACGAAGAGTATAACTATTATTTTGAAAATATGTTTAAGCATTTACTTAAATATAAGCCGGAAACAACTTATTAAAAAGACGATCATTAAGCATGGATGAAATTTTTTGAGCTACAAGAAAACAAACAAACAATGTCATCAATCTGTTGTCTGCCAATGGCATTCTATATATGAAACCGTTCGGATACAACATGCATCTGAGAAAGTAATCTAATGGTTTTACATTTTTTCTATAAATTATAAAACAATGGCGAGGAGGAGAAATAATAATTGTGTGCAGAAAGTTATTATTGATTTTTTCTATTTTTAAACCATATATATAAACCCCGGAGATATTCAACAATAATCTGACATGGACAAAAAAGCAAAATTGGATAAACTGAAATCCATTCTTCAGGAAACGGGACATGTTGTAGTCGCATTTAGCGGAGGGGTAGATAGCACCTTTCTATTAAAAACAGCACATGATGTCCTGGGTAATAAAGCATTCGGAGTATTGGCCGTTTCACCCAGCTTCCCTTCAAGAGAATATGATTCCGCTATGACACTGGCTGCACAAATCGGCATAAAAGTCGAATTGATACATACCAAAGAAATTAATGACGAACGGTATGTAAACAATCCCGTCAACCGCTGGCTTGTCTGTCTTCCCGGTTTCCTTATGGGGAATCCATTAGTCTGAACAAATTGAAAATGGTAGATCAGATGGAAAACTTTTTAGCAGATCTCGG
>CAYLJE010000036.1:0-19849 GCA_964383915.1 uncultured Rikenellaceae bacterium | reverse complement strand
GAGTTATATTTTTTCTGTGCGTGATTACGGTATGAATACTGATATTCAATTCGTTTGCAATTTCTTTATTTGATTTTCCAATAACCAATAATTTTAATACATCTTTTTCGCGATTACTTAACGTATCATCAAATTTTATATTAGTCTTATTCTTTGATGTCAAATATTTTGTAATTGTATTTATTATTATTTCTTTGTTATCATTCAAATAAATACAATCAACAAAATGAGGACAAAGGCTTCTATCGTAATGTGTTGTAATAAGTCCTAATAGAGGAATATTGAAGTGTAATAAAAATTTATTTAACGCATATAAGCAATTATTAAAAATAATAGGATTTACCAATATGCCATCAAATGATTGGTCAATGGATAAGTGCAAAGAATTTTGTAAAGAATTAGTTATCGAAATATTTAAATCAATATTAATGGATTTAATTAATCCGGAAATACCTTCACTGACAATAATCGAAGGTTCAATGATTAATATTTTATAATTATTTTTCAATTATCTGCTTTTTTGTATTTCCACCTTTTCAATAGACGGTATCAAAATATCATTTTCAATTTTAGTATGCACCATTAAATCTTGCTCAAGGTTGAATAAAGCAAATAGAATTTTTCGCCGTATTATACGGTCGTTTTTTTGTGGCAAATGTTGTATTAATAGTCTTTTTAAATCATCCAATTTTTCTTCAATATTATTGTGGTGTTCTTTATATTTGATTATCGAATAATCATTTTTTTTACCTTGCCTATCCTCTAAAAGATTTAACATGTACGGAAATGCAATTTTGTTTTCATAATCAAAATGTTGGTCAACTTCTTTTTTATATTCGTTGAAAAAATCTTCGATCATTAATATCTCTGGATTTTTATTATATTCACTCATAAAATGAATGTTTTTAATAATTTCAGGAAATACTTCGTTTGAATAATACTGATGAGAGTTTTTCAGATATTGAATTATTGTCTCTATTTCGGAATAATTAAATGTAGATATAGGTGTATAAGAAATGTTATTATGTAAATTAGCAATGGCTAAAAACATTTTAGTGCTGATGTTGTTTTCCTTGCAAACAACTTCAATCGTTTTATTGTGTAGTCCTAATTCAATGCCAAACCGCTCTAAAACTAAAATCATGAAATGATTATTCAGTATTATATCTGACATTTTTGTGTCTCTATTAATTATTTCGTTTTTATAAATCATTATCATAAATCTTTTAGTCTGCAAAAATAAAACAAATCTTGAGGGTAGGCAAAAATATCTCTTTTAGTTTAACTTAGAAACCCACGTCCTATGGGTGTGGTGGTTTAATGACAATGTACAATGCTACTTGCACTATATACACGAACCAGTCCGTAAATAGGAAGAAATGCAAATTTTATCAACTTATTTATTGTTTAATTGAAATATTATTTGGAAATTGTGTACAAAATATATGATTAAATGCTCATTACATATAACGGGTATCATAAAAAATAGTGTTGTGTTATAAAATAATTTTAAATTAAATTAAAGGAGGGTTTTATCATGATTGGAATGGACTTTATTAGTTTTATTATTTTACTGGGAATAAGTATTGTAATCTCAGCGATTCTGCATTTTGTATTTAAATATTATGTAAGACCGGGCTGGAATTCATTCTATTCTAAAGTGATATTTGGATGGATTGGAGCCTGGTTAGGTTCTCCGGTTTTGGGATATTGGTTTGAGGGGTGGAATTATAAACAAGTGTATATTATTCCGGCAATTCTTGGCTCACTGGCATTTTTGATTTTAACTATTGATTTTGTGAAATCTGTTAAAACAGCAGCAAAAGAGTAATTAACATCTTGCATGCATTCAATTTTTTTTTATAACACAACACTTTCCTTTTTTGTTTTTCCCGGATTTAGCGCTATAGTTCTGAAAGAGGTTCTACTCACTACAGGTATTAACTCACCGTTGATTGTCGTTTGCGCCAAAGCAAATAGCTACGAAGTTCGTCGGAGTAGTTCATTTCATTTATTGCCGACATATAATATAAAAAACATACTACGTAGTTTACTACGTAGTATGTTTTTTATGAATAGATACTAATCTTCAATCAAAGGATTCCTCGGGGCTCTCGCCCGGATGAACGCAGTTATCCGTTCCTGCCCGAATGAATTCGTTCAGGCGGGCGGACGGGTTGCCCCGGGGATAGTTCGTTTTAAGTAATTTCTTTATTATTCAAATAAATATATCCCGAAATAATTTTGTTACATTATTATCTATATTATTCTTTAATTCTTCGTAGATTTGTTGATATGCAAAAACGCTTTTTCCCATTTGATATTATGAAACGTCTATGTAACCACTGAAAATAAATGATAAACACATGAAAAAACGAACAATCAAACTGATTATCGCTGTCATCGCTATTCTTATCTTATTCATTCTTTCCTTTCGTTATTACGGTGACTGGCTATGGTTCCGGAACCTGGGTTATGGAAATGTCTTTGAGACCATGTTATGGGCACGGTTAATAACTTTCCTGGTATTTTTCGTTGTGTTTGGTTTGGTGGCTTTTGTAAATATTGCCATTGCCAGAAGAGTAGGGCGTTTTACACGTTCACTTTATGTCGGAGAGAAGAATGATCCGTTGGAAGTATTACATATCAAAGGAGACGGGGAATATTCAGGATATGCCTGGAGTCTTTTTCTTTTATTCTTTTCTTTGATTATGGGGTTGGGAGCCATTAATTCCTGGCCGTCATTCCTTAATTTTATCCATGCCACTCCGTTTAATCTTGCCGATCCTGTTTTCGGTAAGGATGTGGGTTATTATGTTTTTAAATTGCCTGTATTTCTTTTTCTGAAAAGCTGGTATCTGACCAGTATGTTCATTATTTTTATCGGTGTCTTTTCCTCTTATGTTGTTGACAGGGCAGTAACCATCAAAGGAACAAAACTATCTGTTCATCGTAAAGCAGGTGTCCACTTGTCTGTTTTAGGGGGAGTTTATTTGTTAGGCATTGCCTGGTCCTACCGTTTAAAGCTTTTTCAGATTCTTTTTTCCACCAAAGGGGTAGCTTTTGGTGCGTCTTTTACGGATGTTCACGCCCTTCTGCCCGGGTATCGGATACTCATGGTAATTGTGGTAATATTGGCTGTTCTGTTGATCTTTATGCCTTTGATAAAAAAATGGAAAATATTATACTATGCTGCCGGTGCATATGTGATCATATTGATTGGGATGATATGGATATTACCAGGGATTGTTCATCAGTACATTGTCCGGCCGAATGAACTGGAAAAGGAAAAACCATACATCAGTAATAATATTGAATTTACCAGAAAAGCATATGGGTTGGACAGCATCCATGAGCAAGCTTTCCCGGCTGACCAGTCCATTACCTGGAATGATATCCAAAACAACCGGAACACCATTGAAAACATCCGTTTATGGGACCGCAGACCCCTGATCCAAACTTACAAACAGTTGCAGGAAATCAGGTTGTATTATGATTTCAAGAGTGTGGATGTGGATCGTTATCCTTTTAAAAAATATGATCAGGTGGCCGTGGCAGCCCGGGAACTATCATCATCCCAGATTCCGGGGCGTGCCCGTACCTGGGTAAATATCCATCTGATGTTTACACATGGTTACGGCATGGTTATGAATCCGGTAAACAAGGTTACCCCGAACGGAATGCCGGAGTTCGTGATCAAAAATATTCCACCACAGTCTGTCGTTCCGCTTCATATAAAACAACCGCAGATTTATTACGGAGAAGAGACTGACGAGTATGTTATTGCCCATACCAGGATGAAAGAATTCGATTATCCCAAAGGTGATCAGAATGTATATACTTCCTATGAAGGTTCCGGAGGGGTGAAAATATCAGGTCTATTCAGGCGGACTGTTTTTGCCTGGATATTTTCAGATATTAAAATCCTTTTGTCCGGATATATCACCAATGATAGCAGGATCATGTTCCATCGTATGATCACCGAACGGGATAAAAGGATTGCTCCTTTTCTAAAGTTTGACGGGGATCCTTATCTGGTGGTTGGTAAAGACGGGAAAATCTACTGGATGCATGATGCTTATACCACTTCCAGCATGTTTCCTTATTCCGAACCGGTGAAACAGAATCTGTCTGAGAAAGGAGTAAACTATATCCGTAATTCCGTGAAAGTAGTCATAGATGCCTATAACGGGACTGTGACCTATTACGTAATTGATCCAACTGATCCGTTAATACAAACCTACATAAAAATTTATCCGGGACTGTTTAAACCCTTTAAAGAAATGCCCGCATTCCTGAAATCACATATAAGATACCCGACGGATATGTTTATGATCCAGAATTATATTTACAATGTATATCACATGACAGATCCACAGGTGTTTTACAATCAGGAAGATTACTGGAGTGTGCCTACGGAAGTTTATCAGGAGAGTGAGCAACGGATGAATCCCTATTATGTGATTATGAAACTTCCGGAAGGAAAGAAAGAGGAATTTATTCTGATGCTTCCGTTGACGCCCTCAAGAAAAGATAATATGGTGGCCTGGATGTGTGCACGTTGTGATTCTCCTCATTATGGAAAGTTGATCGTATATCGCTTGCCCAAAGAGAAACTGATATACGGGCCTATGCAGATCGAAGCCCGCATTAACCAGAAACCGAATATATCATCCGAACTTACCTTGTGGGGGCAGAAAGGATCAAGAGTAATCCGGGGAAACCTGCTCGTTATTCCTATCAATCATTCGTTTATGTATGTCGAACCGGTATATCTTCAGTCGGAACAGAGTCAGATGCCTGAATTGAAAAGGGTGATCGTCTCCTTTAAAGACCGGACAGAGATGAAAGAAAGTCTGGATGAGGCTTTACGGGCTGTCTTCATGCAGAAAGAAGCGGTTTCCCAGCCCGTTACTGTGCCTCAGAAAATGACTCCCACCACTGTTATCAGTGAAAAAGGAGCGGATAATGCAGGGCAGGCTTTGAAACACTACAATCGTGCCATGGAATATCTGAAGCAGGGTGACTGGACAGGATACGGAGAAGAGTTAAAAAAACTAAAGGATGTCCTGGAGAAAATGGCTCAGGAGAAAAATAAAAACGCTCAGGAAAAGAAGTAGCCGGATTGTTTTATGGTTGTTTCAGGTGGCCCATTTTGCAGGCCCTGACCTTGGATAATTACAGCTTATTAAGAAAAATGAGGAGTAATGGACAAAATTGAGGCGGGGATTTTTCACTCTTAAAGGCAGCTATAGAATTTTGAGTAATATTGTATTGTTAAGCTGAAACAGAAGTACGCTCTACCGGGGAGCAACTTGCTATGGATAAGCTTAATGACAGAAAATAAATCGAAGAAAAAAGGGGTCTGAATGAGAGCTCTTTCCACTTTTTTTGAGGTCTTTATTCCTTTAAAAACCCATCAATAAACTTTTTTTCTACCTGTTGATAACCCAACAGCAAAAGCAAATTTTTGTCTCATAACTTTAAAATGTTGTAAAAATACTATAATCAGTTTAATACAGCGATTTTATCCTCTATTTTGTCCATTAAGCCAAAAATGAATATCTGACAAAACCCTGAAAGCATTCTATACCAAAATACATCCCGGAGGCCGGGGATGAAATAAAATGAAATCATTTGTTCGCACAGTTAAAATTGCACTATCTCCATTTATATATTATACAAGTGTACAGCTTTTCATCTGAAAATTCACATAAGTAATTATTTTCGTTTTTATAATGAAACTAAAGAAACTTATATATGCAAATAATTAGGTAAAATTACAAATGTAACATTAGTTTGTATTTACTTTTGTAAACTTACATTGAAGTAATATATTAATAATTGTATTCCAGTCTGTTATGATTGTTATTTAGTAAATATCTTTAAGAGAATAAAGACATTTTGTCGTAAAAATTAATAGATAATAAATATATTGTCATATTATAGGCTATATATCAGTATAATAAAGGTTATATATTAAAGAATATATTCAATTATTTAAAAAAACCATGGAAATGCCCTAATACATAGGATACTAATTTTATAGCACATGATAAATCAAAGCAAAGTAATATCTGTAAGGCAAATAATAAATAGTACATAATTAATAAGATTACAAATGTAACTTCTATAATATTACATAAGTAAACTATAAATACATTACATTTGTAATCATCGGGAAAATGACTTATTTTGTATAACAAGTGACAATTATTGATAAAAACAAGGATTATGGAAGAAAGGATTATTGAGTTTATGAAAGCAGAGCATATTAATGCCGGGAATTTGGCCGACAAAATTCATGTTCAGCGGTCCAGTATATCACATATACTATCAGGCAGGAATAAACCAAGTTTTGATTTTATCAGTAAATTTCTTGAAGTGTTTCCACATGTAAATGCTGAATGGTTTATTACAGGCAGAGGAAAAATGTACAAATCTTCAATACAGGCTTCCCTTTTTGCGGAAGAAAATGGCGAAGAACTTATTAAAAGTGGTTATAAGAAGGGTGAAGAAGCTAAAAGCCACAAAATAACGGAAGGCGACAATGATTCATTTCAACGGAAGGTTCATGAGAAAATAAGCTTTCCGAAAGAAACAAGGAGTGAGGAAGGAAAAATATCCAAGATTATTGTTTTATATGACACAGGTATGTTTGAGGCTTATAATCCGGGAAAATGAACTACTTCGCAGCAAGCTGTCGAGGTATCATCATAGGAATTCTTTTCTAACCGCTGCAAGCAGCAGAGTATTCAACTCATTTATCCCGATACGCTTCGCTATCGGGATTCATTCAACTTACATATTTCAATTCACTTCGTTTTTGAAATATGAGTTTCACGAATAAATAATATACCGCTGTATAATTGTTATCCTTTTTTCATTATCTTCATTATATTTGCGGGAAACAGGCAGAAATTAAATAAAAGAGGGTGCTGTCAGTGAAAAAAAGGATAGAAGATCTGATTGTTCTTGAAAACAATCGTTTAAATGAAGAATATTATGAATTGGTGCTGAGGTCAGCCATTCTGTTACCTGCTATTTACGCGGGGCAGTTTGCTGAGCTGAGGGTAGATCATACAAACAATACTTTTTTGAGACGTCCTGTTTCCTTTTATGATATAGATTATAAGCAGAAAAGGATTCATTTATTAATCCGGCAGGTGGGGAATGGTACACGACAGCTTGGCCGTTTACAGAAACATGATTTTTTAAATATAATCTATCCCCTGGGTCGTCCTTTTTCGATCGTTCCGGGGAAAAAGTTTCTGTTGGTTTCCGGAGGGGTGGGGATTGCTCCTATGTTACTGTTGGGGAAATCCTTGATATCTGCCGGAAAAACACCTGTTTTCCTTTTTGGCTTCCGTTCTGAAAAACAATATTTTGATCTCTCCCGGTTTTCGTCTCTCGGGGAATTACTAATAACTACAGAAGATGGAAGTAAGGGAACTAAAGGACTGGTTATCGATCATCCTGTGATAGATTCGGAAGATTTTGACGGGATTTATACCTGTGGACCGGAAATGATGATGAAGGCTGTAGCCAAAGTAGCCGCGGCCAAAAAATTATTTTGTGAAGCTTCTCTGGAAAATACTATGGCCTGTGGCTTCGGAGCTTGTCTTACCTGTGCACAACCGACTACTTCGGGCATGAAAATGGCCTGTGTGGACGGACCTGTTTTTAATACAAAGGACTTGTTATGGTAGATTTTCGTGTAAATATTGGTAAGCTGGCTCTTAAAAATCCCATAACCACAGCCTCCGGTTGTTTTGGATATGGTTTGGAATACAGTGATTTTCTTGATATTACAAAATTGGGAGCTATTTTTGTGAAAGCAACTACCCGAGAAAACAGAGAAGGGAACCCATACCCGAGGATGACGGAAACCCCTTCGGGAATGCTCAATACGGTGGGATTGCAGAACAAAGGGGTGGATTATTTTATAGACCATATTTATCCTTCATTGCCAACAGATCATACGCAGTTTATAGTAAATGTGTCCGGGTCAAAACTGGAAGAATATGTAGAAGTGGCTGAAAGAATAAATACGCTGGAAAACATTCCGGCCATTGAGCTGAACATTTCTTGTCCGAATGTCAAGAAAGGAGGTATGGTTTTTGGCACCAACCGCCATGCTGCTATCGAAGTGGTTGCTGCGGTAAGAAAGGTATATCCAAAAACGCTGATCGTTAAGTTGTCCCCCAATGTTACTTCTATTCCTGAATTTGCCAGGGCCGTGGAAGGGGCTGGTGCAGATTCCATTTCTCTGATCAATACCATCCTGGCTATGGCTATTGATGCCGAAAAACGCAGGCCAATCCTGTCAACAGTAACGGGAGGGCTATCCGGGCCAGCCATAAAACCAATTGCTTTAAGAATGGTCTGGGAAGCTTATCATTCGGTAAAAATCCCTGTGATCGGTATCGGGGGAATCACCACAGCTACCGATGCCATAGAGTTTATGCTTGCCGGAGCTTCAGCCATACAAGTGGGTACTGCCAATTTTGTTGATCCGCAAGTCACATTGAAAATCCTTAAAGGGATCGAAGCTTATCTTTTACGTAATGATTTTTCAGGAGTCCGTGATATCATCGGAAACCTGGAGATGCCGGAAGGTTTTGAAAAATACAGACCAAAAACCTTTTAGGAATAATAATCGATAATTGACGAATAATGAACTGTTTGTCGATCGACAATCCATATTTGTCATTCCAAAATGTAAACGGTCGGCAAATCTTTTGCCGACCGTTTAACCAGGCATAACGGAGAGAGATTTTTATCCGTTTATTATATCAATATATTCATTTTTAGTTATGTAAATGACTGTATTCTGCCAGCTCCCGGTCTGTTTCAGGAATCATGTATTGTTCATCATGTTGACTGAGATCAAGGCCCATGATCTCGCTTCTGGGAGATACACGCATAGGAATTAGTTTATTGGTAAACCAGTAAAGTAAAAGTGAACCGCCAAAGCTATAGATGCCTACAATACCCACTGCGAGTAAGTGCATTAATAAAGTATGGAGATGTCCGTATAATAATCCTACATGTCTTGCAAATACGGCCGTCAGTAGCATTCCTATAATTCCACCTACGCCGTGGGACGGGAATACATCCAGGGCATCGTCCAGGGAAGATTTGTCTTTCCAGTGTACGGCTATGTTACTGCAGATAGCTGTTGCAGAACCAATAAAAATACTGGATCCTACAGATACATATCCGGCAGCCGGGGTAATGGCAACCAGTCCTACGACAGCTCCAACCGCAGCCCCGATTGCTGACACTTTACGACCGCGCAGCCGGTCAAAAAAGATCCAGGTTAACATCGCTGCTGCACCGGACATATTGGTATTCATAAAAGCCAGGACGGCCAGGGAGGAAGCTCTCAGTGCTGAACCGGCATTAAAGCCGAACCAACCGAACCAGAGCATCCCGGTACCCAGAAGTATGAACGGAATATTGGCCGGATGATAAGGTTTTTTGACATCTTTACGACGTCCCAGGAAAATAGCACCTGCCAGGGCTGAAAATCCGGCAGACATATGAACCACCGTGCCACCGGCAAAATCCAACACCCCCATATTTCTTAAAAAACCATTGGGATGCCAGGTCCAGTGGGCTATAGGTGCATAAATAAAGATAGTAAACAGAACCATAAATACGAGATATGCGCTGAATTTTACCCGTTCGGCGAAAGATCCGGTGATCAGTGCAGGGGTAATAATAGCAAACTTTAGTTGAAATACAGCAAACAAAGCCAGTGGGATGGTGGGTGCCAACAAAGGGTCTGTTCCAAGACCTACGTGTCTGAACATTAAATAAGTAAAAGGATTCCCTATGATGCCGGTACCTTCTCCTCCAATACTTTTTCCAAAAGCAAGACTAAAACCCATAAAAACCCAAACCATGCTTACTACCCCGATGGCAATAAAACTTTGTAACATGGTAGATATGACATTCTTGGATCTTACCATTCCTCCGTAGAAGAAAGACAGACCTGGTGTCATAAAAAGAACCAGTGCAGTGGCTGTGAGCATCCAGGCCACATCGGAGCCTGAAATATTGGGGTCATTGATGCTGCCAAAATCATCGAACCGCAAAGCTCCGAAAATAGCCACTGCAGCCATCAATGCGGAAAAAATCACCCATTTTTGTTTTCTGATCATTGGAATAATTTCTTATTAATAGTTGTTTAAATAGTTGTTATAACTCCTTTTTTACTGATATCTTCGACATGCTTTTCATGTTGATCAGCCACCCGCCCGGAAGGATCGGTGTTGGTTTGCCATTTCGGGATCCATTTCACTACTGTCCGGGCACTTCCTTCTCCGGGATAATGTTTTTCAAAGAGTTTTCTGAACAAATACGCTTCTTTAGTGTCAGGGGTGTTGTAAGGATACCTTTGGGCAGCTTTTTTAAATTCTTTATCTGAAACATGGTTTTCCGCAAAATCCACTACACTATCTATCCAACGATAGCCTACACCGTCACCAAATTGTTCTTTTTGTCTCCAGAGGATATGATCCGGCAGCCAGGCATCCTCGGGAGTGTCAAAAGCCTTGCGTAAGACATATTTTTCCGGCTTGTTTTTGGAACGGTCGGGACGTTTATCTGATGGTTTAATCAGCATGGCTGTTTCCAGAAAGGACAGATCCAGAAATGGGACCCTGGCTTCAATACCATGAGCCATGGTGGACTTGTCAGCTCTCAGGCAGTCAGCCGTGGAGAGGCGTAATACCCGGCGGATGGTCTCATTCTGGAAATCCACATCGGAGGGGGCATTGTAAAAATACAGATAGCCTCCGAAAATCTCATCCGATCCTTCGCCTGACAGTACAACTTTGATACCCGCTTTCCGAATAGCTTTTGAGAGAAAATACATCGGAGTGGCAGCCCTGATCGTGGTAACATCATAGGTCTCTAAATGCCATATCACCTTTTCAAGGGCTTCCAGGCCTTCGTCTATCGTATAATATACTTCATGGTGGATCGTGCCAAGGAAATCAGCCACTTCACGGGCAGCAACCATATCCGGAGCATCCGGACTAATACCTACCGAAAAGGAATGTAACGGTTTTCCTGTTTTTTCCATTAATCGTTTCGTAATGGAGGCTACCAAACTGGAATCCAGTCCCCCCGATAACAAAACTCCCAACGGAACATCACTCATCAGTCTTTTTTCAACAGAACGGATCAGGCTTTTCCGCAAACGGACCGGATCAAAAGATTCTACGGCCTGTTCAGTATCTTCCCAACGCGGGTTGAAATAACGTACAAAACCAGTTTGTGGTGTGTAATAATACCCGGGAGGGAATGCTTTTGGTGCTATGCAATAATCATGAATGGCTTTCATCTCCGAAGAAAAATACATCCGTCCGGATTCATCGTAGCCATAATACAAAGGTTTTACACCGATCGGATCCCGGGCAGCCATAAAGTTTTTCCCGTCCATGACAACAAAAGCAAACACCCCGTCCAGCAAATGGCAGAAATCAGGTCCGTACTCTTCATACAAATGGACAATGACTTCGCTGTCACAATGTGACCGGAAAGTATGATTTTGTAAGATGGTCCGTCGAAGGATCTCGTGATTATATATCTCTCCGTTATGAATAACATAGGCATTGTCACAGCCCCGGATAGGCTGTCGTCCTGTTTCCAGGTCAATGATTGATAAACGCTCATGAACCATGACCGACCCGTCAGGAAAAACATGAATATCGTGTTCATCCGGACCACGATGTTTCATCCTCCGGCTCAAATCCCTGATGTCCTTTACCGGGGAAGGACCTGTTATAGAAAGAATACCGCACATATCTATTGGTTTTTTGATTACGGAACAAAATTATTAATTAGTAAGTAGAATGAGTAAAATAATTGATAATAAATAAAAGATTCTTAAAATATGTTATAATATGTTATATATTTGTAAGTATTAGTAATAGATTGTTAATTTAAAGATATTTTTATAATGGAAAACTTTCAGATTGATACTTTAGATAAAAAGATACTGGATATTCTGATGGAAGATGCGCGTATTCCGTTTTTGGAAGTAGCCCGAAAATGTGGAGTGTCCGGTGCAACCATTCATCAGCGTGTGAAGAGCCTGATAAGGCGGGGCATTATCAAGGGCACCTGCTATGAGGTGGATCCCCGCCGGATGGGTTACCGGACGTGTGCTTATATCGGAATATATCTGGAAGAAGCCAGGCTTTTTAAGCAAGTGGTGGAACAACTGCGTAATATTCCTGAGATTACGCAGTGTCATTATACGACAGGGGTGTATTCGATATTTATTAAGGTTTACACCCGGGACAATGAACATCTGAAGAGGGTGTTATCCGATAGGCTACAAGCTATTCAGGGAATTGCACGCACAGATACTTTTATTTCCCTCGAAGAGAGCTTTAACCGGCAGGTACCGATCCCGGGGGCGTCAGCAAAAGTATAATTTCATTCTTGTTCGGTCAATTTGTAGCATTAAGCCGGTTTTCGGATCATTTTTGTTGAAAATTTGTATATTTTTATGTCTTTCATAATAGAAATATGCCGTCAGGATAGGAAATCTGATAAGAAAAAATTATTTGTAACCTAAAAATCCAAAATGAAAATCTATTACAGTTCTACATTACACGCCACTATTGGAAATGCTCATTTCAAAGTTTTTCACCGTAGCGAAAGCTACGCTTTCAAAACTTTTCATTGCGCTTCCCAATATTAACGCACACTGTAAAACTTCATGACGATTCCATTTTAGATATTTAGGTAAAATGTTATTTTTGTAAAATAAAAAAGGGGAAAACATGAAATCCGCCTTGTTAATTTTTTCCGGATTATTATTGGCGATGGTAACATCTGCCCAATGTCCGTTTTTACATTATCCGGATGCTTATCTTTTTCCCGTTCCGGGTCCTGAAAAATATTACCAGGACAATCAGCAAAAAAAGGATAAAGAAAAACAACCCGGGATACGATATGCATTTAATGTAGGAAGCAGTTATTTTACACCGGGACGTTCAGGCGGTTTTTACTCCTATTTTGCACCCGGTGTCAGGTATGCTGTCTCCCGGAGGTTTCATTTTTCCGGCGGCGTGTTGTTTCAATATACGAATGAAGCCCAAGGTCTTTTTCCCGGTCCGGGAGAATCTTTTCCCTCAAATCATTCTGTGCAGGTTCTCTTTTATGGACAGGGTACTTACCTTCTTCGCCCAAATCTTTCACTGAGTGGGACGGTTGTAAAAAATTTAGATCAATCGCAAAAATATCCTTCTTTTTACAAGCCGTATCCTATTGTTCCGGATAGTTATTCCCTGCGCTTGAATTATCGTATTTCAAATTCCATCTCCTTTGGGGCCGAGTTCCGTTATTCCGAGCCTTCGTATTATATGGGATTTCCTTATAGATCCTTCCATGGATATGGTTTCCCTTATTACCCTTATTAATTTTTTGGCGTGAATCTGTTATTTGTTGCACTGGCTCCTGTTTTCATTATTATCTTATATGTTTATTTTAGGGACAGGTATGAAAAGGAGCCTCTATACTTGTTGTTGCGGGCTTTGGCGATCGGAGCCGCCCTTGCGATACCTGTGATTATTGTTGAAAAATGGCTATCCTATCCGGCAAAAGCCATGCCTCCTCTGACTGCTACCGCATGGATGGCTTTTGTAGTAGCCGGTTTTACAGAAGAAGGATTTAAGTTCCTGGCATTTTACCTGATTATTTGGAGGAATACTCATTTTAATGAAAAATTTGACGGGATCGTTTATGCTGTTTTTATTGCTATGGGATTTGCAGGGGTTGAAAATATTCTTTACGTTGTGCAGGGGGGAATAGAAGTGGGTCTGACCCGTGCTTTCACTGCTGTTCCTGCTCATGCTTTGTTTGGCGTTATCATGGGGTATCATCTGGGACTGGCCAAATTTTATCCTGAACAACGTAACAGACAGATTTTACAGGCGGTTCTTTATCCTATATTGTTGCATGGTTTTTATGATTTCTGTCTGATGTCACAAAACCAGTTTCTGTTGGTTATTTTTGTACCTTATATGATGTGGTTATGGATAAATGCTTCACAAAAGATGGATGAACTGTCACATAACTCTTTCTTTCGTGACAAACTATTCATAGACTGGAAATAATAACTCATGGACCGTTTTGTACTGCTGATCAAGAAACATAAATTTTTCGGGGATATCTTTGTTCCTTATTTTGTACATAAAGAGAAAAAAGAAGAAAAATATGCTATCAGCAGACGCATTTTGCCTGATCATGAAGATACGGATGTGGAAAGATTGCCGGAGTTATATCGGGAAATCATCAAAACCATCGGAGCATATGATGATCATGTAATCAAGAAAATATTTCATAAAGATCCCCAAATCAATCTCAAAGCGTTTTTTCAATCGTTGGATAATAAGCGTATAGATCGTTTTATACGCCCTTACATTGAGAAAAGATTGGTCGAAGTTGTCCGGTTACTTCAGAAAACTGAAATTAATGTTTTTTTACATGAAGGAAACGCAACAGGTATATACAACGAAGATCGAATTTTATTAGCACGTGAGAATCTGTTCGTAACATTTCATTTCAACAAGAATAACAGTGGTACAGATTATTTTGTTTCTCTCAGGGAGGGGGAAAACGAACTTGTCCTGACCGGGAAGAAACATCTTATTCTTACGAATAAACCCTGTGTTCTTATTTTGGAAGGACGTTTGTATCTGCTGGAAGATATGGAGGGGAAAAAACTGGAGCCTTTCTTTAAGAAGGAAAGTATTCACATTCCCGTACGGCTTGAGACAAAATACTATCATTCATTTATCCGGGATATCCTTGCGCACTACAAAGTAACGGTTGAAGGATTTGAGGTAATGGAATCTCATACATTACCGGGGACGGAACTGAGCCTTGAGAACGGTTTGAATGGCTTGTTGGTAATGATTCTGACATTCAGATATGAAGATATCCGAATACAGCCGGATCAAAACCGTATGGTATTTGTAACGTTGGAAGAAACAGAGCAGGGATATCGATTTAACAAAATCTTCCGAAACAAGGAATATGAGAACAAAGTTATCAACCGGCTCGCAGAGATTGGCTTTGAGGAATACCTGCCTGGCATTTTCACGGCAGGTTCTATAGAAAATAATCCGAAAGTTCAACATTATGAAATGATTTCATTCATAAACAGGCACTCCACAGAACTAAAAAAAGAAGGACTTACTATTCATCAAAAGGGAAAAGAGAAATATCTCCTGGACGGCATCCGTATGAATGTCAAAACGGAAATGCACCGGAAAGAAAACAGGCTTATTGACTGGTTTGGATTGCATGCAGAAGTTCAGTTAGGGAAATACAGTATCCCTTTTGTTTGGTTAAAAGACCATATCCTGAATAAGAAAAGAGAATATATTTTGCCGGATGGTTCTATTGCGGTCATTCCGGAAGAGTGGTTTGCAGAATATGAAAATTTACTGCAATTCGGAGAGGTGTATGGAGAAGAAATCCGTATCCGCAGTCATCACTTTCCTCTGTTGAAAGAAATGTCTGCGATCTCGGGAAATACGGAAATACAACAACGTATGGCTTCCATGATGGAAACAGAGAACGTAGTGTTCCCGCTGCCTGCCGGATTCCGGGGGAATATGCGACCTTATCAGCGAAAAGGATATGGTTGGTTGATGAACCTGCGTAAGCATGGACTTGGCGGATGTCTTGCTGATGATATGGGCCTCGGGAAAACGATACAGTCCATAGCCCTGATTCAGAAAATCAGGGAATCCGGCAAACCGGTTCAGGACATCATGCAGGAAAAAAAACCGAATGTAGCCCTGGAGGGTGTCCAGTTAAGTTTGTTTGACACATACAAAACCTACGTTAAGGAAGAAGAGAGGGGTGAAACCCTGTCTCTGATTGTTGTCCCTAAAACGTTGATATTTAATTGGGTGGAAGAAATTATCCGGTTTGCCCCCGGACTCAAAGTATTGGTATATGCAGGTTCAGACAGGCAACGGTATTTTGAATATTTTGATGCTTATGATGTGGTTGTGGTAACGTATGGCCTTCTGCGGAGAGACATTGGCCTTTTTTGCAGGGTGATATTTGATCTTATTATTCTGGATGAAAGCCGTTATATCAAGAATCCGGCTTCACAGATATTTAAAGCCGTAATCCGGCTACAGGCTCGTCAGCGCGTGATATTGACCGGTACTCCTGTCGAAAATTCACTGACAGATTTATGGACACAGATGCACTTTGTTAATCCCGGTTTGCTGGGAGGATATCGTTTCTTCATGGAACGGTTTGTCAATTCCATTGAACATCAACATGATGAGCAGGCATTACAAACATTACGCAGACTGATCGGTCCTTTTATGTTGCGCCGGACCAAACAGGAAGTAGCCCGGGATCTGCCGGATATAACTGAACAGCATATCTTTACGGAAATGAGTGTCGAACAGGCACATTTCTATGAAGAGGAAAATGCCAGGGTAAGGAATGCTATTTTGAAATTGCTTGGCGAGGGGAGATATTCAAAGCTGATGATTCCTGTTCTGCAGGGTTTAACCCGTCTGCGCCTGGCTGCTAACCATCCGGTGCTGGTGGATGATACTTATACCGGAGACTCCGGGAAATTTGAGGAAGCCATGGAAATAATCCGTACGATTGTGAGTGAAGGACATAAGATATTGGTTTTCTCCTCCTTTGTTAAGGTTCTTAAGCTCTTCGAAAAACAATTTATAGCGGAGGACGTTCCCTATGTTTTATTGACAGGGAGCATTTCACAGAAGCAAAGAAAGAATGTGGTAAAATCCTTTAATGACGACGGACAAATCAGGGTTTTTCTTATTTCAGTAATGGCTGGAGGATTCGGGTTAAACCTGGTGGCAGCAGACTATGTGGTGATCCTGGATCCCTGGTGGAATCCGGCGGTGGAGCAACAGGCGATAGACCGTACGCATCGCATCGGACAGACCCGGAATGTGATGGTTTATAAACTGATTGGCAAGGAAACCATCGAAGAAAAAATCATGCTTTACCAGGAACATAAAGCCCACCTGGCTCAAGATATTCTGCAGGTAGATGAATCCATGCTGAAACAAATGAACCGGGAAGAAATTGCGCAATTGTTTGAATAAAAGGATGTTTTTTTGCTATAGGTCCTGTGACAACAAAAAAAGATATACCTTCATACGGTTACTTTGCCTGAGGAAACTCCTTGTTTTTTTCAATAAGTAATTCATCCAATAATCTTTTTATCTTCCGTGAATTCCATTTGCTGGCCCCTTTGTGAACCAATACAATATTTCCGTTGGCATCCACGATATAGGTAACCGGTATAGAGGAAGTCCGGAACGCTGTTGGCGCCTCATATTTCTGTAAAAGAACAGGAAATGTATAATGATGTTTTTTTAGATATACACGGATAGCTTCAGGTTTATCGTTAACAATCATCAGAAAGATGATTTTTTTCTTATATTGATCAAATAATTTTTGAATACCCGGCATTTCAGCCCTGCAGGGAGGACACCAGGTAGCCCAAAAATTGATGAACATTACCTGTCGCCTGAATTGTGTGAGATAAACCTGTGTGCCATCAAATTTTTCTACGGGCCAGAGGTAATCTCTTTCAGTGAGTTTTTGTAAAGGAGTTGTAGAGACTTTTTTCAGTGGTGGATGTAATATTGTTCGCATAAAAACCGGCAGGATTGATTTTCTGGTACCCGGGATGATCAGTAGAATAATAAATCCGTAAAAAAGAAAATCCAGCACAATGGAAAATGTCTTCTTTTTTTTAAAATAGTTTTTTATTTTTTCTTTGATTTTGCTCATAAGTAAATATTTATTAAAGGTTTATTTTTATTATTTAGTTCCTTCCAGATGATCAAGGGTTATTCCTTTTGTGGTTACGTATCCTCTCATTAGGTTGGCAGTCAGGCAGGAATGTATTGGAAAGAAACAAAGGATATCACCACGCCTGATTCTTTCCTGCTGTGTTTTATCCATGTGCACGATGCCATGTTCCTGTGACAGGCTGATCAAAGGAGCCAATGGTTGTAGTGGTCTCCATCCGTTAGAAGTATGTTCCACGGCTAGTCCGTAGATCTTTTGGCCATTGACCCGTAAAAACTCTTTTGAGAAGTGAATGGCTCCGCCGTAAATAACCAATTCGCTTCTTTCGGGATATCTGGCTACCACTGGACATGCCAGGGAGACGGCAATATTATCATAAGCACAGGCACCCAGGCGTTCCTGCATCAGATCATAGAAGACAAAATTACCTGGCCTCATTTCATCAATGTCTGACACATTGTCCAGCAAACTGAAGGAAGGAGTATCTCCGAGGGAGATCACCATAGCAGGAAACAGTGATGCATAACGTTGTTTCAAAGAATTCATGCGCGCGACAGCGCTGTGGTGGAATTGCAAAATTTCCTCTTTCGACCCTGCCGAGTAAGTTTCTCCCGTATGGGAAAGAAAGCCTTTAAACTGTAGTACAGTGCTTTTTTTTAGAAGGGATATCATTTGATCTATTTGTTCTGTATGATTCCATACGATGCCACTGCGGTGATATCCGGTATCAATTTCAATAAACAGGCCGGTTTCCTGTTTCAGCTTCTTTTCAAGAAGTTTTACCGGATCAGGATGTTCTACCAGCAGGTTTAACCGTATTTTCTTTGACAGGTTATTTATCTCTTCTGTTTCACGCAGATTTACCGGGAAGGCTACGGTGATATCATCCCAGAGATGGGAAGCAAAATATTGTCCCATCCGAATACTGGAAACCGTAATCGCGGAAACGCCATAATCCCTGAACCAGTTTCCAATGACTGCCGATTGATGTGTTTTAAAATGGGGGCAGAACGATAGATGGCTCCGCCTGGCCTTATCAGCCATTCTTTCAATATTTCGGCGGCTGATCTGTTCGTCCACAATCAATGTAGGACGATGAATGTTATGCAGGTAAAAATCCCCGGTTATGTTGTCTTTCATACCGTTTTGCTCTTGATTTTTTTAAGCCACAGGAAATCCTTTTCATGAATTGCCTCCAGCGCAAAAGGGAATTTTCCGGGTTGCAGACAAAGTTCGAAATCTTCTGCCGGAGAATTCAGATTTCCCGGGTCAAAAAAACGGGCACCCGTGCCCAGACGTATTTGTTTCTTCAATGGTTTCATATCAGGTACCCTTCCGAGCAGCAGGTTGTGGATATAATCAGCACAAAGCCGGTCCTCATCGGCAGGAGTAACTGCATTGTATCCCATAGCCACCAGGCTAACCTGAGCAGGTTTCTCTTTTAAGATATAGACAGCAGTGGCTTGTGCGTTAACAAAGCTTGCAGCAAGTACTTTCGTAGCACGAGAGGCCATTACCAGACCTTTCGTTCCTGCACTGGTAGTCAAAATAACTGTATCACCTGTAAAGTCTTTCCGTATCACAGCTGAAGGAGAATTACCATAGTCAAAGCCCTCGATCTTTCTTTCATTCCTTTCACCGATAAGAAGAGTATTCGGGTTTTCTTCCTTATATTCGAATGACTGTTTCAGAGAATCGGTAACCAGTATCTTTCCTGCTCCCTGTCCGTAAAGATAACAAGCCGTAGAAAAAGCCCTGAAAACATCGATAATTACAGCGATACCCTCAGCTCTTCCAGCTCCTTCCACAAATTCATAGTGTCGTATATCCATATATCTTGATATAAAAAGAGTAAAAATACACATTCAAATACAAAATTCAGATAAGTTGTTTATATTTATACCGGCTTGCTGTTTAAAATATATTATTTGTAATAGTTTAAACATTACCATCGGCAAATTTTTTATTAATAAGTGAGAAATTTTAAAGACAT
>CAYLJE010000035.1:0-20013 GCA_964383915.1 uncultured Rikenellaceae bacterium | reverse complement strand
TTTTCTATGTTGTATTACATAACATATTGATATATTTAAAATATGGGGCCATCGGTTTATAAATTTAAGTTCATTAGAAAACTACCTGAATTTTTTCATGCAAATATACACAGACTTCATGAAAAATATTTTTATATTTGCACCGATAAACGATAATAGTCGATTATTATATTAGTGTGATCATGACGAATGAAACGACGAAAAATAAAATCATTAGTGTAGCTACCCGGTTATTTGGGCGCTATGGCTTCTACAAAACATCCATGGATGAAATTGCCAGGATCTCAAGAAAAGCCAAAGGATCGTTGTATTATCATTTTAGAAGCAAGGAAGAATTATTTACTGAGGTTGTCGCATCAGAAATTGATAACTTAAAGTCGCAGTTAACGGTTATTGTGAAGGATGATCAATTAAATGCTGACGAAAAAATCAAGAAATATTTGCTTAAAAGGATGGAGGTTTTACATTCAGCGGCCAATTATCATGAAACATTAAAAGCTGATTTCTTTGAACATTTTGATTTCATTGATACGTTGAGAAATGAAATGGATGCCTGGGAAAAAGAACAAATTAAGCAGATTATCCTTCAGGGAATCAGAGAGGGAGTTTTTGAGGAACCAAAGGGGGACATAAATGTTTTGCTGGATGTTTTCATCATGGTATTGAAAGGCCTGGAAATTCCTTTTTTCCTTCAGGAAAAGTATGAACAATATGCACCGTATTTTGATGACCTGTTAAAAATTTTAATAAAAGGATTGGGTAAATAATTTTTTTTACATAGAACTGACTAATAAACAAAATAAGTATAAATAGCTAATCAAATAAGATAAGGATGAAGAAATTAGCAGAAGCAATAGTAAGATTAAGATGGCCTATCATTGTTGTAGTTGTGGTATTAACAACTTTTTTTGGTTTTCAGATTAAAGATATCAGGTTAAACTCGGATATAATCAGTTCACTGCCGGATGATGATTCAATCGCGGTTTTATTTAAAAATGTTGGTAAAAAATATGGTGGGAACACCATGGGTATGATTGTATTACAATCCGATAGTATTTTTAGTAAACCGGTATTGGAAGATGTCAGGCAGATTACTGACACACTGAAAATTATGCAAGGAGTATCCTCTGTCACGAGTCTTACAAATATGATAGATATTAAGAGCAGTGAGGGGGGCATTGAAATAGGACAACTTGTTGATGAATACAATCTGCCTGATACAAAATCTGAGTTAGATGCATTAAAAAGAAGGGTCTTTTCAAAAGATATGTACAAGGGAACCATCGTTTCAAAAGATGGCACCTACACGCTTATCATGTTTACACTGCAGGATGATGCTGATCAACAGGTTGTGGCAAGAGAGGTCAAAGATAAAATTCAGGCGCTCCACTTACCGGAAAAACTTTATTTCAGCGGCTTGCCTGTGATTATGAATGATATCGCACGACTAATGATGACAGACTTAAGATATTTATTACCCATTACATTTCTCATGATCGCTTTTATACTTCTGATAAGTTTTCATTCCGTCCGTGGGGTCATACTCCCTCTATTATCCTCAGGGATTGCTATTGTATGGGTTTTAGGCTTGATGCAGTTACTGGGCTATGAGCTCACATTAATTTCAGACAATATCCCGATAATCTTACTTGCTATTGGCAGCGCCTATACTATTCACGTAGTTAACCAAATAAACGAGTGCAAAGAAAGAGACCGGAGAAAAGCTTTGATTATTGCCCTGGCTTATATCATTCCCCCTGTTTTTTTGTCAGGTATTACCACCATATTTGGTTTCACTTCTTTTATTTTCGGTGCTTACCTTACCATAATCCGGGATTTCGGAATATTTACTTCCCTGGGGGTTTTCTTTGCCCTGATTCTTTCAATTGTATTTGTCCCGGCGTTAATATCAGTCTTCTCAATATATAGAAATCCCGAGAAATTGAAAAAAATAAAAATTTCAGAGAAAACCCTTATGGGGAAGTTTCTGCTTTCACCCTTGTCAAATATAATACTAAAGAACCCGATCTTGATATCATATTTTTGGATCATGCTGATAATCATGAGTTTTGTAGGTATTTTCAATATTAAGACCAGTGTTAATATGGCTGATTACTTCCGGAAAAATAATCCGATGAGGGTATCAGGAGACATTATACAGAAACAATTTGGAGGTTCTCAGCCTGTCTTTGTAATCTTCAAAGGGGATATGCAGAGCCCCGGGGTTCTAAAAACCATGATCAAAACAGAAAATTTCATGAAAGAAAACCCAAAGATTGACAATACCCAATCGGTAGCTGACCTGATCGAGGAGATGAACGATGTAATGGGCGAGGGCAAGAAAATTCCGGACAAAAAAAATAAAATTGAACAACTCTGGTTTCTTTTAGACGGACAAGACATTATGCCCCAGTTGGTTTCGGACAATTTGGATGAAGGGGTCATACAAACAAGATTTGCTTCTTATGATACGGAAGAAATGGAAGACTTTGTCATTTCAATGAATAAGTTTATTAAAGAAAACAACACAAAAGACTGCAAAATTGAATTAACAGGCATTCCATCGGTATATGTAAAACTGAACCATAGCCTGATCAACAGCCAGTACAGAAGCCTGGCCATTGCCATTATATTGGTCATTTTAATTGTTTCTGTTACTTTACGTTCTTTCTTAAAAGGTATTTATGCCACACTACCCATCATTGGTACCATCATCATTTTATTTGGCTTTATGGGATTTTCGGGAATTTCTTTAAATGTCGCCACGGTTCTTGTAGCAAGCGTTGCCCTCGGCATGGGTATCGACTATTCTATCCACATGATTACACATTTAACTTATATGTTAAAAGAAACAGGCGATGTAGATGCATCTGTTAAGAATACCATTATGGTAAGTGGTAAAGCTATTATTATAAATGTAGTATCGGTAGCAGCAGGTTTCATAGTACTTATGTTCTCACACATTGCCCCGATACAGGATTTCGGATTACTGGTAGCCCTTAGTATGATTTTCTCAGGCTTCGGAGCATTAACATTATTACCTGTAATATGGATACTTGCATACAGAAAAAAGAACCTTAGAGCAAACTAAATTTTTAATTGTTAACATAAAATTTAAGTAAAATGAAAAATTTAAAATATTCACTTTTTGTAACCGCATTTTTACTGATCCCGGGTTTTAATGCAAACGCACAAGATGCAAATGCCATTTTGAAGAAAATGGACGATGTACTGTATTCCCCAAAAGATATGACAGGGAAAATGAAAATTGTATTGATTGACAAAACAGGAAAAGAAAAAATCCGTGAAGCTGCAATGATCCAAAAAGGCACCGATAAACGGCTGTTTCGCTTCACTTTTCCGGCTTCACAAGCGGGTATTGCAACCCTGTCATTGCCCAATGATGTTATGTATTTATACTTGCCGGCTTTTGGAAAAGAAAGAAGAATCTCCTCTTCGGTAAAAAGCCAGAAATTTGCCGGAACGGATTTTTCGTATGATGATATGGAGGCAAAACCCTATGCTAAAAAATATACCCCTGTCCTTCTTAAGACTACGTCAGATGTTTATGTTCTGGAGTTAAAACCCAAATCCCCCAAATCGCAGTATTCAAAACTTATCGTAAAAATTAACAAAACCGAATATTACCCGGTTTATATGGAGTATTACGACAAAGGCAACAACAAGATCAAAGTAGCCAGCTATCAGTTTGAAAAGGTTGGAAATTACTGGAACGCTAAAGAAATTGAGATGAAAGATCTTAAAAAAAATCATATAACAAAGATGATCATGTCTGATGTAAAATATGATACGGGGTTAAAGGATGATGAGTTTACGGTTAGAAAATTAAAACAATAAAATAGTTCCCGTGCATGTAATTCTGTTGTTTACGCATAATGAATTGGTTTGACTTTCATTAAACAGCATGGATTATATGCATGGGACTTTTTATGACCTTTTAAACAGGTAAAAGCGACAGTTGTATAAGTGTTGTATAAGTAATGGATGACTGAAAGAACCAGGGGATAAGCTCTATTTACACGGATCGAAGAATTGAGAGAAAGAATTTGAAGTATTTGAATCAGATAGAAATCCGGCAATTTAAAACGATAACTTTTTTTATTAATGAATTCAGTGTCAAAAAATTTAAACATATGAAGCGTATAAATTTTCTTTTAGCAATATTTATGGTACTGCTTATCAGTACAAATGTGGCAAGGTCACAGGATGAAAGTAGTCAGTTGAGACTGTCCGGAGAGTTGTTGACAGACCAGCGCTTTCTTTTTCAGCGTCCTAACGACTGGGCGTGGAATGAAAATCGTTTAACGTTAAAACTAAATAAAAAGATAACCGGCCATTCAAAATTTTACAGTGAAGTGTGGTTGAGAAATATTGGTTTGCCAAAGATTACTTCTTCGGCAGATCTTTACAATAAAGGGATCTTAGATCCTTATAATCTTGAAGTGAGAGAAGCCTACGTTCAATTATTCGGGTTTTTAACAAAAAACCTGGATGTGAAGATCGGTCGCCAGCGGATTGCCTGGGGTACGGCTGATAAACTAAACCCTACCGATAATCTTAATCCTTACGATTTGGAAGATGTTTTGGATTTTGGCCGTCATCGCGGTTCGGATGCTGTGAGTTTGAACTATTATTTTAATTCTGATTTTTCTTTGCAGGGAGTTTTTATTCCGTTTTTTCAACCGGCGAATATGCCTGTTGGTATTTGGGCAGATGCTTTAACCCCTTCCATGGAATTGCCTCCGGGCTTAACCTTGAAAGAGCATAATGACCAGGTTGATATGCCAAAATATAATCTGGGAGAAAGTTCAACGGCAGGATTGAAATTTAAAGGCTTCGCGGCCGGTTTTGACTTCTCCCTGAGTTATGTCTGGGGTAGAGACGGATTACCTGTTAGTACATATAATACTTTTTCCCCTGCGGATACATTAGGTGGTATAAGTATTCATTCACAACTTTCCTTCTATCGTACACATATTTTCGGAGCCGACCTGGCAGGAAGTCTCGGGGGGGTCGGCGTATGGGCGGAAGCTGCTGCATTTTTACCTGAAAATGGAGTTGTCATGACGAACGATCTGACACCCTTGTTTCCGGGCTCCCCTTTCCCGATAACCCAAGACACTGTAATGTTAAAAAAACAGATGTATATAAAATATGTTTTCGGCGCAGATTATAATTTTTCCAATGGAGGTTATCTTAACTTTCAATATATGCATGGTTTTGTAAATGAAAGAGGGAAAGATGCATTAAATGATTATTTCTTCATTCGGTTTGAGAAGAAATTCTTTGAGGATAAACTTAAATTAGCTCCGGTGGGAGGCGGGTTTATTGTTTCAGATTGGAGCAATATAAAAAATAATTACGCGGTTGTTTACATACCTGAGATATCGTACATGGCAACAGATAATGCCGAAATAACCCTATGTGCCGCTATATTTGGCGGTAAAGGGGATAATATTTTTGCAAATTTCAATGATTATGATATGATGATGTTTAAGTTGAAATACAGTTTCTGATTATTGCTTTTGCTCATCTTTTTTTGAGTTCTGAGCCTGCAAAAGAAAAGAGAATACTTGTCTGATATTGTCGATCTATAAAATAAAATCAGGGGAAAATATGAAAAATCAAAAAACTATTTTGTTTTTTAAAGTTTTATGATACTTTTGTGCCGTTAAAGAGAAAACATGGATACCAGAAAGCGGATTATCACAGAGTCATTAAAACTTTTTATGCACTATGGCATAAAGAGCATTACGATGGATACCATTGCCGAGAAACTGGGCATTTCCAAACGGACTATCTATGAACTGTTTAAAGACAAGGATGAGTTGCTGGAGAGTTGCATCATACAGAGTATGGGAGAAGAAGAAAAAGAGATGAATAACATCATGAATGACTCGCCAAACGTGATAAATGCTTTCCTGTCTTATATCAAAAAGAGTGTGAATTTTATGAAATCCATTAATCCGCTCTTTTTTTATGATGCAAAAAAATACCACCCGGAGGTTTTTAGGTGTAAAGGAAAGGAAAGGAAAGAGAAAGATTACAACCGGATTACGGCTTTCATTCAAAAAGGCAAAGCAGAAGGATGTATCCGGCCGGATATTAATGAAGATATTATTGCCAAACTGGTCATGGAGCAATTTAGAATCATCGGAAACGATGAGTTATTTCCCCCCGACCGTTATTCCAAATCAGAAATCTTTGAAAATATCGCCATCAATTTTATCCGGGGTATTGCTACTAAAAAAGGATTGAAGATTATTGATAAATACAGGTTCTGATTTTTTTTATACATGAAAAAACTTTGAGTAACAATATAGTTTTATGGGTATAGAGACCAAAAACCGGATTATGGAAGAAGCCGGCAGGCAATTTTTCAAATATGGGATTAAAAGTGTTTCCATAGATGATATTACGTATGGGTTGTCCATGTCCAAAAAAACATTTTATGAGAATTTTAAGAACAAAAATGAACTGGTAGAGGCCATTGCCTCTGATTTTTTAAAGCGAACCCTTGACAGGATGGAGCGGGTTAAGGAAGAGAAGAATGTTATTGACGAAATCATAGGGCTATATTCTTTTATGCTGGACCAGTTTAAAAGTTGCAATGTCTCTTTTATCTATGATATAAAAAAATACTACCCCGATATCTTCAAAGTATATAATGAATTTATAGATAATGCTTTGAAGAATTTATTTGTTGCGTTGATCGTCGAAGGGAAAAAAGAAGGATTGTTTATTGAAGATATTGATGAGAAAGTGATTTTCAGCATGCACTGGAAGCGGTTTAATAATATCATTGAACGGGAATTGTTGCCCGGCAAAGATTTGTATGATCCTGTATTCAGTAAGATTATGAAGTTAAGTCTTATCGGAATATCAACCCTGAAAGGACATCAGATAATAGAAGAAAAGTTCAAACAACCAAAATTATAGTAAAATGAAGACGGAGAGATTAAAGTTTCAAAAGGTTCTGTTAAGAATATTTATCAGCAATCTTTTTTTCTTAAGCGTGATCACGCTTCATGCTCAGAAACCATTGGTATTATCGTTAGACAGTGCCATAAGCTATGCCATTAATCACAACAAGACGTTGATTAATTCAAAATTTACCGTTGATAAGTCAGCACAACAAATCAGGGAAGCCATATCGCAGGGCTTACCTCAGGTAAATGCTTCTTTAGACTATACAAATTATTTGGGAGCTTCGGCAGAACTTAGAATGAACCCATCAGCTCCTCCCATTACTATTTCATTTAATCCTACAAGTAATTTTAAGGCCAGTGTAAATCAACTGGTCTTTAGTGGAAATTATTTTGTAGGCATAAAACTTGCCAAACTTGGCAAGGAGATTTCGGGGCAAAGATATCAAAAAGACGAATTAAATGTAAAAGAACAAACCATCCAGGCCTATTATATGGTGCTGGTGAGTGAGAGAATATTGGGATTATTGAAAAAAAATAGAAAAAATGCGCAGCTTATTTATAATAATACCAATAATCTTGCAAACGCTGGAATGATTGAGGAAACCGATGCAAAAAAACTATCTGTTATGGTAACATCGGTTGATAATGCACTAAAATCGGCAGAAAGGCAGGTTGAATTATCTTATAATATTTTACGGCTGCAATTAGGTCTTGATTCTAACCAGGCTATTACACTTTCTTCGGATATTGATGATATCGTCCGGCAGAGTATAAATCCACTGATAGAAACCTATCGTTTTAATATTCAAAAAAATATTGATTATCAATTGGTTTCCATGCAGGGAGAGATTGCAAAAAAACAAATCTTAATGAATAAGGCGAACTTTTTGCCTTCTCTTGTTGCCTTTTATTCTTATACAAAAAAAATTAAAAAGCCCAACTTTGATATATCCCCCAAAAATGTTGTCGGCTTAACGTTGAGTATTCCAATATTCTCAAGTGGCCAGCGGTTAGCAAAATTAAATCAGGCCAAAATTGATTACAGCATAAGTGAGAACACCAAAGCGTTGCTGACACAACAGTTATCGATGCAGGAAAAACAGTTACTGTTTAATTATAAAAATCTTCTGTCGCAATTTAAGAATCAACAATCCAATGTTGAAATAGCTAAAGAAGTTTTGGAGAAAATGAAATTAAAATATCAACAAGGTACGGTTTCCATTCTTGATTTAACCAGTGCCAACAATGATTATCTCAATGCGGAATCAGACTATACGAATATAATGCTTAAGTTGCTTAATGCTGAACTCGCCTTGCGTAAAATTAATAATAACCTTTAAAACTAATAATATGAACACATTAAAGATTTTAACTTTGTCAATGTTATCAGGCATTCTGGTGCTGGGGATATCATGTGCGCCCAAACAGGATAATGATACTACACAAAGCAAGAATGATGCAGATAAAGTGGCTACTGTAAGAACGATGGTTGTCAAGGAATCCCTTGTTCAACGTTCAATTGATTACAATGCTAATTTGAAGCCTTTTAAAGAGTTACACCTGGCTCCGGCTTCACCGGGAAAGATAGAAAAGATTAATGTAAATATAAGTGACCGTGTTAAAAAAGGACAGATTCTGGTAGAGATGAATCGGACAAACCTTGAGCAAACAAGGATTAATCTGAACAATCTGGAAACGAATTTTAAACGATTGTCCTCATTGAAAAAAACAAACAGCGTATCTGACCAGCAATATGATCAAGTAAAAACAGCGTATGAGGCTGCAAAAACCAGCTATCGATTTCTGCTGGACAATACCCTGCTAAGAGCCCCTTTTGACGGAATTATTTCCGGAAAATATTTTGAAAATGGCGAAATCTACTCCGGAGCTCCAATCCCGACAATTGGTAAATCTGCTGTTTTATCCATTGTACAGATTAACAATCTAAAAGCATTTGTGAGTGTAGCTGCTGCCTATTATCCTGTTGTTAAATTAGGAACGGGGGCTGATGTTACATCTGATATTTTTCCGGAAAAGGTATTTAAAGGGAAAATTTACAGAATATACCCTACCATTGATGATGCAACAAAAACCTTTGTCGTGGAAATAAAAGTTCCTAACAGCAATCTGAAATTGCGTCCCGGAATGTTTGCCAAGGTAAAGCTGAATCTGGGACAGGGGAAGGCACTGTTAATTCCTGCCATTGCTATCATCAAACAGATTGGCACCGATGATAAATATGTATTTGTCAATCATAACAACCGGGCAGAAAAGCGTCTGATAAAACCCGGCAGGGTCTATGACGACCAGACGGAGATCCTGGAAGGTTTAAAGGTAGGAGATGAACTTATTGTTACCGGGCAGAATAAATTGATGGAGAATAGTTCCTTAAAGATTGTAAAATAATTTAAACCGGAAAGCTATGAGTTTATACAGCAGTGCAGTAAAAAGGCCGGTAACGACGATCATGTTCTTTATCGGTGTGGTTATCTTAGGAGCGTATGCTTATTTTCAGTTGCCGGTAGATTTTTTCCCGAAGATGGAGCCTCCTTATATTACCGTGTTCACTTTCTACCAGGGAGCAAATGCTGCAGATATAGAAGAGAATGTAACGCGTGTTTTGGAAGATCATTTCGGATCTTTGTCTAATTTGAAAAAGATGACCTCTTCCTCCAAGGACAATGTATCAGTGGTTACCCTTGAATATAATTGGGGCACTAACCTGGATGAAGCCACCAATGAGGTAAGAGATGCGGTGGGCATGGCGGGACGGAGGTTGCCGGATGGTGTTGAAAAACCTACCATCTTCAAGTTCAGTTCCAGCATGATGCCGGTCATGGTGCTATCGGCGACGGCCGGCGAAAGTTATGCGGCACTGAAGGATATCCTGGATGATAAGCTGGTGACTTCCATAAACAGGATTGACGGCGTCGGCAATGTGCTGGTGATCGGAGCTCCCATCCGTGCTGTGATGGTGAATGTAGATCCTAGAAAACTGGATGCCTACCATCTGACCGTTGAACAACTGGGGGGTATTCTGGCAACGAACAATATAAACCTGCCATCCGGGAATATGGAGATGGGTAAATCTAATTTTGCTTTACGAGTGCAGGGTGAATTTGCCAACAGTGATAAGATAAAGAATCTGATCATCAGTAATATCAATGGAAGAACCATTCGTTTATGTGATGTGGCTACGGTTACCGACAGTTTAAAAAAAGTGGACGAAGATGAACGTATCAACGGCCGCAAAGGGGTGCGGCTGATGATCCAGAAACAATCGGATGCCAATACGGTTACAGTAGCAAAAGAAATAAAAAAGATATTGCCGGAGTTAATAAAAACCCTTCCCCCGGATGTAAAAATATCCACTATTTTTGACACTTCGGCATATACACAGGCTTCCATAAATAACCTGACAGATACCATCTTGTATGCTTTGTTGTTTGTGGTTATTGTGGTATTGTTTTTTCTGGGACGCTGGCGTGCGACGTTTATTGTGGCTCTTTCCATTCCCGTTTCCCTGATTGTTGGTTTTATATATATGTTGCTCACGGGAGATACCATTAACATTATCACTTTATCTTCCATCGCTATTGCGATCGGCATGGTCGTGGATGACTCTATCGTAGTATTGGAAAATACAACCAAGCATATTGAACGGGGAAGTTACCCACGGGAAGCGGCCATTTACGGGACCAATGAGGTGAGTAATGCAGTGATGGCCTCTACCCTTACGGTCATCGCTGTTTTTCTGCCTCTGACTATGATCGGTGGTATGACCGGTATTTTATTCAGGCCATTGGGATGGATTGTTAGCATTACCATTGCGACTTCGGTCATTGTGGCGCTGACACTGACGCCCATGTTATCATCCAAAATGCTCACGAATAAAAAACCGGATAAGAAAAAGCTGGGCGGCAAATTGTATTATCTATCTCAAAATTTTCTGGACTGGCTGGATAGTATCTATGAAAAATCCCTGGTTTGGGCAGTGAACCACAGATGGACAGTCATCCTGGGATCACTGGCTATATTTTTTGCATCCATTTTTTTGGTCGGAAAAGTCGGAACAGAATTCATGCCTGCTTCGGATAACAACCAGATCGGGGCCGTGGTGAAACTGGCACAGGGGGTCAACCTGGAGCAAACCACGAAAGTTGCACGTAAGCTGGAAGATATATTTCGTAAAAAATATCCCGAGATAGAAATTATCTCTACCAGTTGTGGGGCCGGGGATGAAAACAGCCTGCTGGCCATCTTTGCCGAAACGGGAAATTATGTCATTAATTTCACCTTTAAGATGGTCCCCGGTAATCAGAGGTCAAGAAATATTTTTGTGATCTCCGACCTGATGCGAAAAGATATTGCACAACTTCCGTCTGTTGAAAAGTTTAATGTAGATCCGGGGAATACCCGTAGTGCTGCGATCATGGGCATGGGAGGCGGCAGTAACCTCGAGATAAAAGTGTTCGGCCATGATTTTGATAAAACGGATATTATCGCCGATCAGATTGCTACAGCCATGAAAAAAGTGAAAGGCACCCGTGATGTGCTCATAAGCCGCGACAGGGAAAGACCGGTTATGCAGTTTGTCCTGGATCAGGAAAAAATGACTTATTTTGGTCTGAATACGGCCATGGTTGCTACTGCGTTGAGAGACAGGGTGAACGGACTGACAGCTACCAAGTATAAGGAAAACGGGAAGGAATATGATGTGATCGTCCGTTATGCCGAGAAATTTAGAAAATCAACCAATGATATTGAGAATATTACCATACAAACACCCATGGGAAAATTTATCAAACTGAAAGAGATCGGAGAGGTAAAACAATTCTATACCCAACCGAATATAGACAGAGAGAACAAGCAGAGGGTCGTTACGGTGTCTTCTTCGATTTCAGGTTCTGATCTGGGCTCTGTAACCTCAGCGATGAGAAAGAAAATTGCCACTATAGATATGCCCGAAGGGGTCTCTGTGAAAATAGGAGGGAGTGCCGAGGATATGCAGGATACTTTTAAAAAATTGGGCTTGCTTATGATCTTATCCATCTTCCTGGTTTATGTGGTTATGGCAGCGCAGTTTGAATCACTGACCGAACCGTTTATTATCATGTTCTCTATCCCGTTTGCGTTTACAGGGGTTTTTCTTGCCTTGTATCTTACCCATATTACTTTAAATGCTATTTCTATGATCGGAGCGGTAATGCTGATAGGGATTGTGGTTAAAAATGGGATCGTGCTTGTCGATTTTACCAATCTCTTGCGGGATAGAGGTGCTACAATCAAACAGGCGGTGGTAAAGGGAGGAAGATCCAGGCTGAGGCCGGTGTTAATGACCGCCCTGACCACACTGCTGGCTATGGTGCCGTTGGCTATCGCAGGCGGAGAAGGCTCTGAGACCTGGCGTCCTATGGGCGTAGCCATTATCGGGGGCCTGCTTTTTTCTACGTTGATAACCCTGATCCTGATCCCGACGATATATAGTATGTTCGGCACAGCCAGAGTGAAAAGGGCACAACGTGCTGCACTGAGAAGAACAAATGAAAACACAAATAATAATTAAAAATGATGAAAGCAGTATTTGTTGCATATAATCAGGCTTTAACAGAAAGAGTTACGGAGATTATCGACTCACTGTTTATCCGGGGGTTTACCCAGTGGACAGAGGTACACGGGCGTGGTTCACAAACCGGTGAACCCCACATGGGCACCCATACCTGGCCGGCGTTGAACAATGTGCATTTGTGTATGGTGGAGAATGAGAAGGTAGAGTCTTTATTGCAGAAACTTCGAAACCTCAATCTGGAAGCGGAGGAACACGGACTGCGGGCTTTTGTGTGGTCAGTGGAAGAAGGGGTTTAGGGTTACCACGGATAAATAAAGTGTCTCTTTTTAAAAATCGTTCAGATGATGATCGAATGTCAGTTTCTCAAACTTCCTTTTCCGGCACGACATAAATCTGTCCGGCGACATTTTTTACCACTCTCACAGAGGTTCCTTTTTCTATATAACTGATTTCGGAGACGGCATCGTATATTTCTCCGTCGATTTCCACTTTTCCTGCCGGTCGTAACAGGGTGGCAGCAATTCCTGTTTTTCCGGTCAGCTCATCCTGTTGCTTCTGTTCTACCCCGACAAAACCTTCTTTATTGTTCAGGGAAGTGTGCAGCGCAAATTTTAATTTTCCTGACTCTGCTGCTTTTTTTGTAAGAAAAAGGGAGAAGAAAATGGCAGTAAAGGATGATATCAGAACGATAAAAAGTGATTTGATAAGCAACCGGAAAGCCAGCGTTGTATTAAACTTAAAGACAACGTTAGGGACCATACTGAGGGTGAGCCCTGTGACTACCAGGAGAATGCCTGAAATGCCGGCTATTCCGAAACCAGGGATGGCAAAGATCTCCACCGCAATAAGGATCAATCCAATGATGAAAAGAATGATTTCCCAGTGTTGGGCCAGTCCTTCCAGATACAAGGGAGCAAAATAAATGATGGCTGCCAGGACGGCTGCAGCCAGAGGAAATCCGACACCCGGAGTGCGTAGTTCAAAATAGATTCCTCCTACGATAATCATAATTAAAATGCCGGAGATGGCAGGGCTGGCGAGAAAACCGATGATTTTCTCCATCGGCGTGATAATAAATTCTTTGATCTCGTAATTTTTTATTCCGGCATGTTCCATTACTTCTTCTATGTTTTCAGCACGAGCTTCGGCATATCCCAGTTGAATGGCCTCATTCGTGGTCAGGGTAATTACTTTACCGGAATCGCTGATGCCGGGTATCGAAACACGAGGGTCAACCATGGCTTCAGCAATACGTGGGTCGCGGTGCCACCGGATAAGGGTGTCCCGGCCCCGGATGAGGGTGTCTTTCCCGTGTGCCTCAGCTGTGGCTCGCATCATTCCACGCATGTATGACTGATACTTGTCCGGTACCTGTTTCCCTGTCTGGTTGACAACGGTGGCAGCACCGATCGTACTACCGGAATGCATATAGATACTGTCACAGGCAATGGATATTAATGCCCCGGCAGAGGCCGCATTATTGTCAATATATACCATCGTGGGTATGGGACATTTCAGAAGAGCGGTGCGGATACTGTCAGCCGAGTTCAGTAGTCCGCCGTATGTGTTCATCCTGATCAGGATATAGTCTGCATGCATTTTTTTTGCAGCTTCCAGGCTTTTTTTTGTTATCCGCCAGGCTGGTTTGGCAATTTCCTGTTGGATAGGAAAACTATAGATGATCTTTTTTTTTGGGAGGGTATCCGTTGGAGAAGTACCGGCAAACAGAGAAAAACCTGATAACAGAAGCAATACGAAAGGGATAATAACAATTCTATTCATAAAGATAAGTTTCTGATTCTAAATTACTGTTTGTTAACTACAAAGATAAGATAGTTTTGTGATAAAAAATTTTTAAACGTATGAAAACGGAGATAGGGATATTATTTCTTATTTTTGTCCTTGAAACGAAATCATACTTATGGATAAGATTTCTCTGCTTGCAATTTCTCCCGTTGACGGAAGATACCGTGATAAAGTAAAAGAGCTGGAAAAATATTTTTCTGAGTTTGCCTTGATCAGATACAGGTTAAATGTTGAGATAGAGTATTTTATCGCGCTCTGTGAACTTCCGTTACAACCGCTGACTTCTTTTCCTAAAGACAAGGTTCCGGTGTTGCGGTCATGGGTTGAAACTTTTACTCTTCGCGAAGCTCAGAAGGTGAAAGACATAGAATCCCGAACGAACCATGATGTGAAGGCGATCGAGTATTATCTGAAGGGAAAATTTAAAGAAGCCGGGTTGGAGAAATATAAAGAATTTATACATATCGGTCTCACATCGCAGGATATCAACAATACAGCATTTCCCATGATGATCCGGGATGCTTTCAGGGATGTCTATGAGCCGGGTTTAACATCTTTGGCTGCCAAGCTCTCGGATATGGCTGAAGACTGGGGTGATATCCCGATGCTGGCACATACCCACGGGCAGGCGGCCTCTCCTACAAAGGTAGGAAAAGAGATCCTGGTATTTGTGCGTCGTCTGGAAGAACAGTTTGTTACGCTGGTCAGGATCCCCTGGGCCGCCAAATTTGGCGGGGCTACCGGCAACCTGAATGCCCATGTAGTTGCTTTCCCTGATGTCAACTGGGTGGCTTTTGCCAATCATTTTGTAGAGGATACGCTGGGTTTGCACCGGACACGCGTGACTACCCAGATCGAACCTTATGATCATCTGGCAGCGCTGATGGACAACATGAAACGGATCAATACCATCCTGCTGGACCTGAGCCGGGACTTCTGGATGTATGTATCTATGGAATATTTTAAACAGGAGATTAAAGAAGGAGAGGTGGGATCCTCTACCATGCCTCATAAGATAAACCCCATAGATTTTGAAAATGCAGAAGGAAACCTGGGGGTGGCCAATGCCTTTTTAGAACATATGTCTGCTAAACTGCCGGTATCGAGGTTGCAACGGGATCTTACGGACAGTACTGTATTAAGGAATGTAGGCGTGCCACTGGCACATACACTGATTGCTTTTCATTCGTTACACAAAGGTTTGAACCAATTGATCCTGAATGAAGATAAAATCAGGGATGATCTGGAAAACAACTGGAGTGTGGTCGCTGAAGCCATTCAGACGATCCTGAGACGGGAAGGTTATCCGGAACCTTATGAAAAACTGAAGGAACTGACAAGAACTAATCAACATATAACAAAAGAAGATTTACATACTTTTATTGATACCCTGAACGTTTCCGATAATGTAAAAGAAGAAATGAAGAAAATTAGTCCGCTTAATTATAGCGGCATCTGAATAAATCTGCATGAAACAATTTCTTCAAATATTTGCTCTTGTAAAACCTTATTGGGTGCGGGCGGCCTGGAATATTGTCTGTAATATCCTGTCTGCATTCTTTGCCCTGTTTTCTTATTCCCTGGTGGCTCCTTTCCTGGGTATCCTCTTTGGCACCCAACCGGTTGTGGCCGCACCGGTTCCTTTTCAGCTTAAGGTAAGTGCCCTGATCCATAATATGAACTATTTCCTCAGCTCGGTAATCACGACACATGGACCAGTGCAGGCCCTGCTGGTAGTAGCCATTTTAGTGGTAGTGATGGCTTTGTTTAAAAATTCTTTTATCTTTTTGTCCAATTGGCATATGGCACCTATCCGTGCCGGTGTAGAGACGGATTTAAGAAAACAATTATACCGTAAATTATTAAGATTGTCGTTATCCTATTATTCAGAGGCCCGGAAAGGAGATGTGATGTCCCGGATTTCTTCCGATGTTAAGGAGATAGAGAATTCTATTGTCAGTTCGCTGGAGATGTTGTTCCGCTCGCCGATTACGATGATTATATATTTGATCACCTTGTTTGTGATGAGTTATAAACTTACTTTGTTTGTGTTGATTTTGCTGCCTATCAGTGGATGGGTCATTGGCAAGGTGGCACAAAATTTACGGGGTATCTCTATGGGGGGGCAACGACGTTTGGGTTCCATTATGGCAATCATTGAAGAGACCCTTTCCGGTTTCCGGATTATTAAGGCTTTTAATGCAGAAGATTCTTTTACCGATAAATTTGACCAGGTAAGTGCCCGGTATCTTTCCTCTATGAAAAAAGTGCATCGCCGCAGATACCTGTCCGGTCCATTGAGTGAGTTTCTATCCACCATCGTGATGATGATCCTGATGTACTACGGGGGAAGGATGGTGCTGAGCCATTCATCCACCCTTTCATCCCAGGAATTTATTGCCTATATCGTGATCTTTTCCCAGGTAATCCCTCCGGCCAAATCCTTTTCATTGGCTTATTTCAATATCCAGAAAGGACTGGCTTCCTTTGACCGGATCAATACCATCCTGCACGAGAAGGAACCTATTAAAGATAATCCCAACGCCTTAGAGATTAAGGAGTATAAGGATTCTATTGAATATAAAGGGGTGTATTTTAAGTATAATCAGGATTATGTGTTGAAGGATATTAACCTGAAAATCAGCAAAGGCAGTACGGTAGCAATGGTGGGAGAGTCTGGTGGCGGTAAATCCACTATGGCGGATCTTCTTCCCCGGTTTATTGAAGCTGTCAAAGGAGATGTGTTGCTGGACGGCAGGCCGGTGCAGGATTACAGGATCAAGGATCTTCGTAGTCTGATGGGTATTGTCAACCAACAGCCTATTCTTTTCAATGATACCTTTTTTAATAATATTACCATGGGGGTGGATATCAGCAGGGAAAATGTAATAGCCGTCGCCAAGATTGCCAATGCCCATGATTTTATCATGGCCTCACCGGATGGTTATGATACCTCTATCGGAGAAGCAGGGAATAGACTCTCCGGCGGACAGAAACAACGCATCAGCATTGCCCGGGCCCTATTGAAAAACCCACCTATTCTGATACTCGATGAGGCCACCTCGTCGTTAGATACCGAGTCGGAAAAGCTGGTACAGGATGCCATCCTTCGCCTGATGAGAAACCGTACTTCCCTGGTTATTGCCCATCGACTCTCTACCATCAAAAATGCTGATGAGATCTGCGTCCTGCACCACGGAGAAATTGTGGAAAGGGGCACCCACGCTGAACTTATGAAAAACAGGGGCTATTATCGTAGACTGCAAAGTATGCAATCAGTAGAATAATAGGATAGTCTATGTATTCATATGATTTGGCAAACATATGAGGGAGCTACGTAGTTTTATATTCTGTTTGCTTATACATCACTGGTGTTCTTTTATATATGATATGACCATGCGGTCATATTCATTCATCAGTTGTTGCATCAGCGGATGATCCATAGCGAAATGGTTGTTGCCGATCGCAGATACCGGTAGTATTTTGATAGAAGTGCCGGTGAGAAAGACGGCATCCATATCGGGAAGATCATCCACAGGGATGGCTTTCATGTGCAGAGGGATTTTTTTCTCATCGCTTATTTTTATAACATAACTTCTGGATATCCCTGAGAGTACCAAAGCATCCGGTGCCGTAAATAACTTATTGTTTTTAATAAAGAAGATATTGGATCGGCTGCCTTCGGTCATGCATCCCCGGTTATTTACGAGGATTGCCTCATACATACCGGTTTCTATCAGTTTGTTATAGAGGGTCAGACGCAGGTTGTGGTGGATGATCTTGGCGGTGGGTTGGGGACGTTCGGCCTGATAGAGGATACATGATACGCCGTTATCGTATTGTGCTGTGGATGGGTAATGATGTTCAATCCGGTAAACCAGAAAATGGGATGTTCCGTGTCGATCATGGTCAAAATTAAAAATGACTTTGATATTACCTTCCGTAATATGGTTTTCCCGGATTACCTTTTTGACAGCTTGCATAATCTCACTGCCGGCAACTTTGATCTTTTTCTTTTGGATACCCAGGGTGTGATGCAACCGTTGCAGGTGATCTTCCAGGAACAGGGGCATTCCGCTGATCAAACGGATTACCTCATATACCGACTCCCCTTCAAAGACCATAGATGGCTGGAATTCAGAACAATTATACATATTACCATTATAGTAAAACCGTTGGCCGGAACATTCTCTCATGGGGAGATTTTTTGTGGTCAAATATAAAATATTTTTTGTATGTTGTTTTTAGTTATTCATATCTCAGAGCATCTACGGGATTGCGACGGGCCGCACGAAAGGTAAAAACAGATACCACACCAAGAACAGTTACAGATAATAAGACAGAGGCCAACACAAAGATCCACCATTTCATGGCGATGGCATAAGCGTATTGTTGTAACCAAAGTCTTGTGATTTGCCAGGAAACGGGGATAAAAAATATGAGGGCAATGATAATATTCCACATAAAGACCTTATTTAGTAATAAAAGCAGTGACTTTTCGGTGGCGCCGTTTACCTTACGTATGCCCAGTTCTTTGGTGTGGGCGTTGATCATGCTCAGGGTGAAGCCTATCAGTCCAGCCAGGGTTATGAGTGCGGCCAGGATAGAAAAAAAGAGGACCGTATTTTTAATGGCGCGATCTAACTGGTAATTGGATCGCAGGGAAACATCATAAAATTTAACCTGAACAAGTTGACCCGGTACGATACTTTGAATGGTTTTCTTTATTTTTTTCACGGTGTTCAATATTCCGGTGGTGGCAATACGCACTGTAATGACGGAATAAACAGATGGTGTATTATAATGGCTGAACACCACCGGTTGTATGGACGAATGTAGTGAGCCTGAAACAAAATCATTCACCATTCCGTTAATAGTAAGCGGACCTCCCCGATAAATATTTTTGCCAACAGGTTTTTGAAAGCCAAACAGTCTGGCTGCTTCACGCGAAATAATAACACTGTTCTCTGCAGCCGTATTGCTGAAGCCGGGACCATCTAACTTCATTTTTAGCGTGGTGAAAAAATCTTTATCAACCGAAAGGTTCCGGACAATTTTTACATTTTTCCCATCAGGACTGGTTGAAAACCCATTTCCGGGAAGTCCCCAAACGGGTATTGCATCCGACAAACAAGCAGACAACACATTGGGTATTTTTTTAATTTCGCTTTTGATAACTTTGTCTTTTGAATACAACGGCTTGTTTTGTAATTCAATGAAGGCCAAATGATTTGAATCATACCCTATGTTGAAATGGTGGATAAAGTTGAACTGGCTGTAAATAAAAAACAGAAAAATAAACAGAAATACAGAGATGCCGATCTGCAAGGTGAGTAATATCCGTTGCAGATATGTATTGATGGGTGGTTTCAAGGATGATGACGTTTTATGTGTGGCCATAAAATAACGAACCGACCAGCGAACCGGTACAAAGTAGATTACCACAAAAGCAACCACAAATATCAAGAAAAATAAAAGCAAAAATGTCCTGTTTGTAAAAGCTTTCACCATTCCGAACTGAAAATTAGCCTCGATAAACGGATTGATGAGCACCAAAAAGAATACCGCCACCACCGTTGAGATCAGCATGTAGAATAAAGCCTCGTTAAAAATGAGTTTCTGAATATCAAAGCCTGTTGCGCCGAGGATACGGTGGATTGCGATCTCTTTCATGAATTTTTTATAACC
>CAYLJE010000034.1:14877-20068 GCA_964383915.1 uncultured Rikenellaceae bacterium | reverse complement strand
AAATATTTCGTGGGATATATTGGATTTGAACCAATGACCTCATGCCTGTCAAGCATGCACTCTAAACCATCTGAGCTAATACCCCGTTTTAAAAATAAATCATGCAAAAATAATATAATTTAAATTTTTATCAGTATAAAAATCTGTTCCGTTTATACTACTTCCCGAGCCGCATTCGACAGGTTGCCTTCAGACTATTATCACTCCGTGCCGTTAAAACTGCGTTTGGTTCTTTGTAAGTAGTGATCAGAAAAGTCGGGTATGAAGGACTGCCTGTCGCCTCCTATTTCTCAGAAACAGTCACTTTTCCCCCTGATAGGATGCCGGCATAAACCTCAGGCTCAGAAAGGATCTCTTCAGCTTTCAACAGCACACTGTCTTTGGGAAGCGAACATTCAATACGGCCTTCCTGGTAATAATACCGTCCAATGATTTCCTGCTTCAGCAAATCACTGATTTCTTCCTTATGTCTGTAAAAGTCGTTATCTAAATTATGTGATAAACTCTTTCGAAGCGCATTAAATTCGGGTTTAGCTTTGTCGTAGTATTTTTCCCTTTTGGCTGTTTTTATCAGATCATCCAGCTTGTTCTCAGATTCCGTATCATAAGTAAAGTTACGTTCCTTGATAAATTTGTGAAATGCTTCAAGGATATTATCTGTGATTTTAAATTGTTCCGGCGGCGGCATTGAATTGTGTTTCCGGACAAATTCAGTAGCAAAATCAAAGATATAGAAACGTAAATAAAGATTGACGGTTATTGGTCCGAGCATACCGGGACTAACATGAATATCCGGATCAATGCCCCCGCCGTTATAGACTGTACGGCCATTATGTGTTTTAAAAGAAGATATAAGCGAGTCGGGGATATGTCCGACACTCCCGTCTGGATTCCGGTGGGAATAGTCCAACGCCTGGATACACCTGCCACTGGGAATATAATATTTGGCTGTTGTCACTTTTAACTGACCTCCGTAACCCACCGGACGGGTGGTCTGAACCAGCCCTTTACCAAATGTCCGCTGTCCGATGATAACTCCCCGGTCAAGATCCTGTATAGCACCAGAGACAATCTCGGAGGCCGATGCCGATCCGCTGTTTACCAGAATAGCCAAGGGAATTTTTGTATCAAACGACTGACCCGGCGCGGTATAAGAATTATCAAAGTCTTTAATCTTTCCTTTCGTACTGACCACCGTCTGTCCCTTATCAACAAAGAGATTCACAATCTGAATGGCCTGTATCAACAATCCTCCCGGATTTCCACGAAGGTCAAGTACAACCGATTGTATGTTCTGTTGTTTTTTTAAATTTATGAGCGCAGACTTTACTTCTTTGGAAGCACTGGATGTAAAACTATTAAGCCGGATATATCCCGTTTTATCATTTACCATACCATAATAAGGCACTGCAGGAATACTTATTTTTTGGCGTATTAGTTTTTTATCTATGGGTTTATTGTGGCCGGGACGTTGTACAGTCAATACCACCTCTGTATTTGGTAAACCCTTTAACCGTGCACTTACCTTGTCGAGGGGTAATCCTTTGATGGTTTTTCCGTCAATTTTTAAAATTTTATCGCCCGTTTTAAGGCCTGCCAGGTCCGCAGGAAAACCCTTATACACCTCAGATATTAAAGCAAAATTTCCACTCTTACGAATCAGTGACCCAATACCTCCATACTGGCCGGTGGTCATAAACTTAAAATCAGCCATTTTGTCTTCCGGAATATATACAGTATATGGATCCAAAGTTTTCAACATTGCATCAACACCTGACTTAATTAATTTTTCCGGTTTAATCTGATCCACATAATAGAGGTTAAGCTCTCTTACGACATTCGTAAAAATCTCAATATTTTTAGCCAGTTTAAAATTATGAGACTCGTTGAAGGCGTAAATACCCAATAAAAACACCCCGGCAACAATGGTAATAATTCCAAATTTTTTAAATCGTTTCATATTATTCCCCTTTCTGATCAGCCTGCAAAATAGGTATATTTAATAGAAAAATAAAAATCAAAGATTAAATTTAACAAAGATTAACAAGGAAAGGGAAAGATCTTTGCAAATAATCAGGGAACAGGATCATAGCCATGTCCGCCAAATGGATTACAAGATAAAATTCTTTTTAAGGCCAGCCATCCTCCTTTTAAGGGACCATATTTTTTCAGGGCCTGTACACTATACACGGAACACGTTGGAGTATATCTGCAAGTATGCGGAAACAGAGGAGAAATGGTCATTTGATAAAACCTGATCAAGCCGATAAAAATCTTAGTCAGAATCTTTTTCATTTTCTTTGGTAATCTTCCGCAAAAGTAGTATTATTTTTTTTTCGATATCACGGTAGGATAGAATTTGTGCATAGGTATAAATAAGAAACATATCCAGATTTATGTCCTTTTTTTTCAGATATTCAACCAGTTCAGATCGGTTCTTCCGGTAGGCTTCACGTATTCTTCTTTTAATAAGATTCCTTTTAACCGCCCTTTTAATATATTTTTTTGGCACACTAATAACCACCCTGGCATGAAATCCGCCTGCATATACCTTAGACCCCAACCATAAAACACGAAAAGGAGCAATAAATAAAGAATTTCCATTCAGAAATAATTTATCAATTTTTTTCTTCCCTGAAAGACGATCTGTTTTTCTAAACCGGAATTGTTCCATTTGAAAAAATAAAGAATCCGTTTTACCGAAAGAAAGAATATAAAAAGTTAACCCGGCTCTACTTCGGAAAATCTTATATTATCTATGAGTTCGGTCTAAAAAGGTTCTTTGTTGCCAACCTCTGCGTTGTCAGGAATTTTTCAATCTTCATTAACAGTAAGTTAACTGCGGTTAAAAAATTCTTTCCGCCTTGATTTTAACAAAAATCTACCTTTTTAGACTCGACTCATCTATGATTCTTATTATATTCTCTGATATAATTATCCAGCGCCATGACCATGGAAGGGGCCTTGGGATTCGGAGCTTCAATATCTATCCGCAAGCCATGCGATAAAGCTTCTTTAGCCGTATGGTTCCCAAACGTTGCAATCTTTGTATTATTCTGCTTAAAATCCGGAAAATTGTGAAACAAAGATTCTATTCCGGTAGGACTAAAAAAGACCAGCACATCATAATAAACATCTTTAAGATCCGAAAGGTCACTACACACCGTGCGATACAAAATGGCTTTTGTGTAATTTATACTGTGCTTCTCCAGTAAAACCGGGATTTCATTTTTGTGCATATCGGAAAGAGGCACAAAATATTTCTCCTTATTATTTTTTACAATAAGATTTAACAGGCTGCGAAAAGTATTGCCTCCGTAAAATATTTTACGCTTCCTGTAAACAATATATTTCTGAAGATAATTGGCAATAGACTGGGAAACACAGAAGTATTTCATGTCGTCTGAAATGGTTACCCGCATTTCCGAACTGATTCTGAAAAAGTGATCCGCCGCTTTTTTACTGGTTAAAATAACAGCAGTATGATCAGAAATACTGATCCTGTGCTTCCGAACTTCTTTTACCGGCACTCCCTCTACATAAATGAAAGGCCGGAAATCAATCTTTAAATTATTCTTCTCAGCAAGTTCATGATAAGGGGACTTATCATCGGGTGCCGGCTGTGAAATCAATATGTTTTTGATTTTCTCCAATTTATCCGCTTTTTAATGATTAGACTCCTGTTTTACCTGAAAATAAGTAGTATAAAAATTATGATCGGTAAAATTTCCAGGGCGCAAAGGTATAAAAACAAATAAAATATTGAAAATCTTTCTCTGATAAATATGGATGTCAGCTTTATTATACGCAACAAATAAAAAACAGTGATTATTCCCAGGCCTGCATATAATAACCACACGGCAGCTCCCTTATAAACATATGGAATAACAGCATTCAGAGGGAAAAGGTAAACACCCGCATTATGAAAAAACAAAGTCGTAAAATGAGAAAACTCAGAAAAAGATTCCAGGTTAAGAGTGATAAAACCTGTAATTTTTATGATCAAAAATAAATACAAATATATCCCGGCTAACATCAGGATGATGACAAAATAATCCATTACCGGGGAATAGTCCCCTAAAGTAAAATGTATATCAAAGACTTTCATAAAAAGATAAACAAACATCCCACCGGACAAAAGGAAATTCAAAAATAAAAGGGATGAAGTACGTTGGTACAAGCTACTTCTGTTCCGGAAAAGAGAGAAAGCATTTTTATAATTCCACAAACCGGATAATGTTTGATTCAAAAATTTCCCGAAACGAATTTTTGTCCAGGTAATTAATAAAAAAGAGACAACCAGCACAATCAGAAACCAGTCTTCCCGAAAATAAGCCGGTTTTCTTTTCATTATTACCGGAGAAGGGGCCTGTTGTTCTGTGGTAACATGAAAAATCCGTGTTTTTTTATTTACCGGACGATACACGCTATTGGTATCCGCAGAAATCCGTTTTCCTGCGATTAAAAAACGTTGAATCAATTTTTCCCCCGAATTATCCGCACGTTTTCCAATGACGTTGTATAATAAGGTTGTATCAGGTGTTCCTGTTCGTTTTGCAGGTTCATTTTTAACAACTATTTGTGATTTTTTCTTTTTTTGGACAGCGATTGAATCTATTTTTTTTAACCTTCGTTCCCCCTGTATCATGATATTTTCAATGTCATCCAAAGAAAGGATGCCGGTCTTTTCTTTCGGGGAAGTATCCTGCATAACAACACCTGTATTCTTAAAACCCGGGGTGTCTTTTTGAATAGCTAACTGTGTGGTGTCTAATTGTTGCCGCATCCACATATGATATACCGGAATAATAAACAGCATCCGAAGGTTTTGCCTGCAAAGATAATGAATTTACCGGTCGCATCGCATAAAAAAGGGGAAGCAACGGAAGAAGTCCAGGAATCAAATTTTAAGATTCAAGAGCCCTTTATTGTTGTATTACATCCTGAAGTTTTACCTGAATCCTATCTCTTTTATCCTCCAAATCCACCGAGAGGTGGAGAGGCTGGGTTGTCTCTTATTTCTTCTCGTCCGCATGCTGTCGCTGAAGCTTTAGCGCAGGCGCCTGAGTAGCTTCAGCACTGGCGGAAAGGCTCCGGCCGCCGGTGGAAGCTTTAGCGCCTTGTTTCGCCGAAGCGGCTCCGCGAAGGCGGATTAAAAATACTGTAATTTTTCTTTCTTGTCTGTTTTATT
>CAYLJE010000034.1:0-14777 GCA_964383915.1 uncultured Rikenellaceae bacterium | reverse complement strand
GCTCCGCGAAGGCGGATTAAAAATACTGTAATTTTTCTTTCTTGTCTGTTTTATTTTTATTCATAGCTTCCAGCACTTTGTTTGCCAGACGGCTGGCTCCGATCCTGAACAGACCGGCATTTACCCATTCTTTCCCCAAAATAGTACTTACAATATTTAAATAAATAAAAGCATCTTCCGGAGAGGAAATACCTCCGGCCGGTTTTATTCCGGTCTTATTACCGCTGACATCGTAAAAACGTTTGGCTGTATCAGCCATAACAATAACATCCTCCGGACGAGCAGCAGGTTGTACTTTCCCGGTAGAAGTTTTAATAAAATCCGCCCCTGCTGCCATAGCTACCAGTGCTGCCTGCTGTATGATATTGGGATCATTCAGCACCCCCGATTCCAGAATAACTTTTAACTGTCCACGGTCTCCAACAACCTCTCTCAGTGCTTTTACCTCATCATATGCTTCCTCCTGTTTCCCTTCCAGGATTTTCCCTACCGGAATCACAATATCAATTTCCCGGGCTCCATTATCCAGCGCCTGTTGCGTTTCATGAATTTTCACCTCACGGAAAGTCTGTGCAGAAGGGAATCCCCCCGATACGGAAACAATCTGCACCTCTTCAACCTCCAGGGTCTCACTGACCACAGGGATAAACACCGGATAGACACATATTCCGGCGACATATCCGGCTTCAGGATAATTTTCGGATAATGCATTGACTTTTTTACACATTCCGGCCACCTTACTATCAGTGTCCCTGACATCAAGTGTGGTCAGATCAATAGCCCCAAAAATTATGCGAAGGTCATCCATAGCGGGACTTTTTCTCTCTGATTTATAAGCTGCTTTTTTTTCTGCCAGCAAAGATATATCCACAGGTTTATATAACTCTCTGATTAATTTTTTCATCTTTATATTTTTTACACTTGTTTCATTATATTCCCATTTTAAATAAATAGTCTATTTCAATTTCCGATTATTTTTATGTCTGTTTTTTCTCCAGTGTTTTTTCAAAGGCACGGGTTAGATTTGTTCCTGTTTGATTAGCCGGACAGATCAGGACAAAAAGGACATCTGCCAGCTCTTCACCCAGATTATTACCCGCTTCCCAACTATCTTTAAAAGACTGCTTCCCGTATTGTCGTACAATGATCCACTTTCTCCTGGGCTTTTTGTATCGTCATGATTTATTACTCTTTTTTTTTCGTGTCAATAAAAATGGTAACCGGTCCGTCATTTATCAGTGAAACCTCCATATGTGCCCCGAAAACACCTGTTTTAATCTTCGTATTAATTCTCTCATCCAACATACGAACAAAATCATTATAAACGGGAAGGGCTTTTTCCTGCGGAGCAGCATGAACGTAGGAAGGGCGGTTTCCTTTCTTTGTTTTTGCATGCAGCGTAAACTGACTGATAGCCATGATCTCCCCGTTGATCTCATTCACTGACAAATTCATGATCCCTTTTTCATCATCAAAAATCCGTAGCTGGCTTATTTTTTTTGCAAGCCATTCCGTATCGCCCCGCGTATCTTCATTTTCAATTCCAACCAACACCAACAAACCTTTTTCTATGGTAGCATAAGCAAGCCCCTCTATAAATACAGAAGTATTTTTTACCCGCTGAATGACGGCCCTCATTGTTTTATATTAAAAAAAAGACTTATAGCAAAGATACTATAAGTCATTCGTAAAAACCTCCCCTTTTTTATAAATTATCTTTTTTCAGATCACAGTTCGGAAGCCATTAACAAGAAAGGCTTCATCTCAAAACTGTGATAAAAAGGTCTTAGTCTGTCCGTATTATAATACTCCTGAACATTAACTACTTTTTTCCGGCTGGTTATCACTTCAAGGGGGACATCATCATACCTGCCATTTTTCAGGACAACCAGTCTTCCATGAATTTTTGAGAGGATCAGATCCAGGGCCAGGTTTCCGTAAGCCATCGGAACAATAGAATCCAATGCATCCGGATCTCCGCCCCGAACCAGATACCCCAGTTTCTGATTGATAATATTGATTGATTTCCCTTTGTTAAATTTCGCCGTTCTGTTTTTGATTTCCCGTGAAACCAAATCACCAATACCCCCAAGTTTAGCATGGCCATAAGCATCTTTTTCCTCATTTTGAAAAATCATTTCACCTCCTTTATACATAGCTCCTTCCGAAATCAACAGTACAGAATATCGGCTCGGATTATGGTTATGATCTTCCACCAGCAATTCGGTAAGCTGGTCTATATCAAACTTGTATTCCGGAATTACGCACCGATTAGCAGCGCCTGCCATGGTAGGAAGCATAGCTGTAAATCCGGCATAACGTCCAAACACTTCCATAACCAGGATCCGTTCATGCGAACCGGCTGATGTGCGTAAGCTGTTAGCCATGGCAATAGTCCGTGTAACACAAGTACTGAACCCAATGCAATAGTCTGTTCCCGGAACGTCATTGTCCATCGTTTTAGGCATGGCAACCACTTTAATCCCTTCCTGATATAACCTTACTCCATAACTCAGCGTATCATCTCCTCCAATAGGGATCAGAAAATCCACGCCCAGCCACTCCAGATTCTTTATAATCTCCGGTGTCAGGTCGTTAATTTCCTGATTGTACTGATCCTGCAAATGTTTGGGCACATCTTCTTTTCTCATATGACTGGGCCGGGTACGAGAAGTATGCAAGAAGGTTCCCCCTGTCCGGCCGGCTTTATTTACAATATCATCAGTCAGAGTGATAAAATTATTACTATTATCTGCTTTAGGATCCCGGATGATCTCCGATATGCCAGCCCAACCCCGACGTAAACCAATTACCCTATAACCTTCCCGGTTGGCTCGTATAGTTATCGCCCTGATGGCAGGATTTAATCCCGGAACATCTCCTCCTCCTGTTAAAATCGCAATAACCCCTCTTGTCTTTTTTACATTTACCATTTTTTTTTCACTTTTACTTAAACAAAATTTTGTATCTCAAAAATCTGCGTAAATTAATAAAAGTTTATTTCCAATGTAATAAACAGGCGTTATTTTTACCGATTTCTTACAGGATTAAAAACAAATAAGATCGTCCTGAATAGAAAATTAATGTAATTTTGATATTTTCTCATTAGATATTTATGCAACACTTTATTAAATATAATTTTTTACTTATCGCAATGATATCCCTCGCCATGGTCTCTGCCATTGCCCAGGAAAAGTTTACCCTGAGCGGCTATGTCCGTGACAAAGACAATGGGGAGGAAATGATTGGTGCCACGGTTTACAATAAAAACCTCCACAGGGGTGTTACTACCAACCAATATGGTTTTTATTCCCTGACTCTGCCGGCAGGACAACATCAGATCATCTATCAGTATCTGGGATACGAACCCCTGACAACAGAAATAAACCTGGATAAAAACATCCGGAAGGATATCGAATTAAAACAAGCACCCCGAAAACTGGAAGAAATAATTGTTTCAGGAAATAATGCTGATTCTCACATCCGTTCTGCCGAAATGGGCAGCGAAAAACTCTCGCCCCGGAATATTCGAAATCTTCCTGTTTTATTCGGAGAACAGGACATTCTAAAAACCATGCAGTTGTTACCAGGCATTAGTACAGTAAGCGAAGGAAACAGCGGATTCTATGTGAGAGGGGGCGATGCCAGTCAAAACCTTATCCTTTTGGATGAAGCACCTGTATATAATGCTTCCCATTTACTCGGTTTTTTCTCTGTATTTAATTCCGATGCCATCAAAGATGTCAAAATCATGAAAGGTTCTATCCCTCCAAAATATGGAGGGAGATTATCCTCGGTATTAGATATAAAAATGAAAGACGGAAACAGTAAAAAATTATCCGGCTCAGGCGGCCTGGGGATAATTTCTTCCCGTCTGCAAATCGAAAGTCCAATAAACAAAGGAAAAGGATCCTTTATGATTACAGGCAGGAGAACTTATGCTGATCTGTTCCTGAAAATGCTCCCGGATACGAACCTGAATAGTAATGTTCTCTATTTTTATGATTTCAATGCAAAAGTCAACTATAAAACGAGCAAAAAAGACCGCATTTTCCTGTCCGGATATCTGGGCAGAGATGTGTTTAAGTTCAAAAAACATTTGGGCTTTGACTGGGGGAATAAAACCCTTTCTTTTCGTTGGAACCATCTCTTTAGCGATCGCATTTTCCTGAATAGTTCTCTGATATACAGTAACTATGATTACAATTTCAATATCAAGAACGGAGAAAACAGATTTTATCTTCATTCTTTTATACGCGATATTAACTGGAAAGAAGATTTTCAATTTTATCCTTCATCCGGGAATATTTTCCGGTTTGGTTTTAAAATTAATCATCATCAATTTATGCCTGGAGAGATTTCCTCATCCGGAGATTTCCCGGTTAATGATGTAAAAATGGAAACAAAATTCGCTCTGGAAAATGCCGTTTATCTTTCTCATGAGTGGAAAGTCACAGATTTCTTAACCCTCCGTTACGGATTTCGTTTATCTTCCTTTTCCTTGCTGGGACCGGCCCATATTTATTCTTTCGACAACTGGGGAAACGTGACAGATACCTTATCGTTTCCTGCTCATTCTTTTATCAAAACATACTGGAATGCAGACCCCAGAATATTATTCAATCTCCGTACCGGCGCTGAAAGCTCTGTCAAGTCATCCTATTCCCGTATGCATCAATATCTTCACTTGTTATCCAACACCACTTCAGGAACTCCTCTTGATTTATGGGTTCCCAGTAGTACTATCGTAAAGCCACAAACAGCAGATATGTTTTCTGTCGGTTATTTTTGCAATTTTAAGCAGAACACTTACGAAGCATCTCTGGAAATATATTTCAAAACGATGAATCATCAAATCGAATATAAAAACGGAGCAGATATATTTTTAAATGAACGGGTTGAGTCCCAGCTTGTTTTTGGCGAAGGCAAAGCTTACGGAACAGAAATACTAATAAAAAAGAATAAAGGACATTTGCATGGCTGGGTTAGTTATACCCTTTCCAGATCCCTGCGTACTTTCCCGGACATTAATGACGGACATACATTCCCGGCCAGGCAGGACCGTCTTCATGATATATCTCTGGTAATCTTGTATGATCTTAATGAGCAGTGGTCCTTCTCAGCTACCTGGGTTTATTATACCGGAAATGCGGTTACTTTTCCCAGTGGAAAATATGTCATCGAAAACCAATATGTAAACTATTATACCGAACGAAACGGATACAGGATGCCCCCTTATCACCGACTGGATATTGGAACAAATTATTACTTAAAGAAGAGAAAAAAATGGCAATCAAGTTTCAATTTTTCTATTTACAATGTTTACGCAAGGAAAAATGCATATTCTATTACCTTTCGTACCAAAGAAAATAACCCCGGCGTCACAGAAGCGGTTAAACTTTACCTGTTTTCAATTATACCAACCATTACCTATAACTTCTCATTTTAATATGATTAAAGTTGTTATTTTTTATTTGGTTCTTCTGTCGTTTTTATTCTTCTCTTCCTGTGAAGAAGTGGTTGATATTCCCCTGAAAAATGCCAGTCCTGCCATTGTTATTGATGGAACCATTACAAATACTCCCGGTCCTTATACGGTAAAAATAAGTCAGACCACTAATTATTATAGCCCGGCAAGAATTACCGGTCTTTCCGGTGCACTGGTTTTTATAGATGATCATCAGGGCCACCAATGGCATTTTATTGAAAAGAGTCCGGGCTTTTATCAAAACAATGGATTTAAAGGAACCCCGGGGATCACTTATACCTTAAACGTAAGTCTGCATGGAAAAGAATATAAAGCCACCTCCCTGATGGAAAATCCTGTTCTCATAGATTCCCTGGCAGTAAGATATTTTCCAGGATCCCGTTTTGCCGAAAAAGGATATTATATCATTTTATTTTTTACCGATCCTCCGGAAAAAGGCAATTACTACCGGATAAAAATGTATAAGGGTTCCAGACCAAATATAGTAATCCAGGTCCTGGATGATGAACTCGCCAATGGGAACCGGATTAAATACTTCCTGTTTGGCGCTGATTACCAATCGGGAGATACTGCTGTGGTGGAGTTACAATCTATTGACAAAGGAGTGTTTGAATACCTGTTAACATTATCGTATGTGACAGCTTTCAATACCTCGGAGACCACTTCAACACCAGCCAATCCGACTACCAATTTCTCCGGGGATGCCCTGGGCTATTTCGGGGCACTGGCTATCAGCCGGGATACCCTTGTGATTCCAACTACCCAGTAAGGGTCGTATCACGATACGACCCTTACTACTAACTAAAAGAATAAAGCAATTTAATTTCCTCTTCCCATTTTGAAGAGTCCGGCGTTTCCAGGATCAAAGGGATGTTGTCAAACCGCGGATCTTTCATAATCCGGCGAAAAACATCCAGGCCAAGCAATCCCTTTCCCAAACTGTCGTGCCGGTCAACCCGCGAGCCAAGACCTTTCTTTGAATCATTTAAATGCATGCCTTTCAAATGAGAAAAACCAATTACTTCATCAAATTGTTCAAATGTTTTCCGGTATCCTTCTTCTGTTTTAATATCATATCCGGCTGCATAAGCATGACAGGTATCTATACACACCCCTACACGATTTTTGTCTTCCACATGATCTATGATAAACCCAATCTGCCCAAAGGTAAAACCCAGATTGGTTCCCTGTCCTGCCGTATTCTCAATCACTGCTGTCACGCCGGATGTTTGGTCAAGTATAATATTGATGGATTCGGCAATAGTTTTCAGGCATTGTTCCTCGCTTATTTTATTCAGATGGCTTCCCGGATGAAAGTTCAGACGATTCAGACCTAGTTGTTCACACCGTTGCACCTCATCCAAAAAAGCATTTCTGGATTTCTCGAGTCCTTCCTTTTCCGGATGTCCCGGATTGATCAGGTAACTGTCATGGGGCAGGATATGATCCGGATGATAATGATATTTCTCCGTGTTTTCCCGGAACAACCGGATATTTTCCGCCGTCAGAGGTTTGGCCACCCACTGTCTTTGATTTTTTGTAAACAGGGCAAAGGCTCTGGCTCCGATCTCATGGGCATTCACCGGGGCATTCTCCACACCTCCAGATGTACTGACATGTGCTCCTACAAATTTTTTCATTGCAATTATATTTTTTACTTCTGACTTATTACTTAATCATTCTTTTTTCATAGACACAACATGTTGCACTCCTCCTTTTTACTTCTTACTTTTTACTTCTTACTTTCATCAATGAGCCTCCAGCCAGTTATAGCCTGTTCCGTAATCTACCGTCAGAGGCACTTTGAGATCAACAGCATGCTCCATTTCATACACCACCTGCCATATCACCTCCTCCTTTTCCGGCAGATAGACATCAAACAACAATTCGTCATGCACCTGTAGAATCATTTTTGTTTTCATATTATTTTTCTCCAACAGATGCTGTATCCTTATCATAGCCAGCTTGATAATATCGGCTGCTGAACCTTGAATAGGAGCATTGATAGCATTGCGTTCAGCCATACCCCGTATAAAAGAATTTCCTGAATTAATATCCCGCAGGTAACGCCGGCGTCCCATGAGGGTTTCTGCATATCCTTTTTCCCGTGCTTCCCGGATACTGACTTTCATATAGTCCCTGACCCCCGGAAATGACTGGAAATAACCGTCAATCAGCTCTTTGGCTTTTGAGCGGGAAATATCCAACCGTTGAGCCAGCCCAAAGGAAGAAATACCGTAGATAATCCCGAAATTAGCTGTTTTGGCATGGCTGCGCATTTCACGTGTAACTTCATCAATAGGCACATTATAGATCTTAGCAGCCGTAGCCGCATGTATATCCCTGTTATCCCGGAAAGCACGGATCATCTCTTCATCTTCACTCATATGCGCCATCAATCGCAGTTCTATCTGGGAATAATCTGCTGAAAGCAAAGTATAATTCCTGTCAGAAGTCACAAATGCCTTACGTATTTCACGCCCGCGTTCCTCTCTCACCGGGATATTCTGCAAATTGGGGTTGGCAGAGCTAAGCCTGCCTGTTACAGCAATGGCCTGATTAAACTCGGTATGTATACGTCCTGTTCTGCTGTTGATTAACCCTGGCAGTGTCTCTACATAAGAAGACAGTAATTTCCGGATAGAACGATAATCCAACACTTTCGGTACAATTTCATGCTTGTCTTTCAGCTGCATAAGCACTTCTTCACTGGTAGAGTATTGTTTGGTTTTTGTCCGTCGTGGGTTGTCCGTTATCTTTAACTTTTCAAACAATACCTCTCCCAATTGTTTAGGAGAAGAGATGTTAAACTCCATGCCGGCTAAGGTATATATCTCCTGCCCCAGGATTTTTAACTCCTCCTTAAGGGATTTTTCATACTTATTCAAAACGCCGGGGTCCAAACGTATTCCGGTACGTTCCATTTCCAGCAGCACATGTACAAGAGGCATCTCAATCTCTTCTGACAGCGAATTCAGACCTGTTTTCTTTAATTCAGGCTCTAAAATCTCTTTTAACTGCCAGGTCAGGTCAGCATCTTCAGCCGCATATTCTTTTACAATCTCAGTTTCCACCTCTCGCATATTCAATTGGCCCTTCCCCTTTTTTCCAATAAGCTCCTCAATAGCCACCGGTTTGTATTCCAGGATAGTCTCTGACATATCATCCAGATTATGCCGCTGTTCAGCATACAACAAGTAGTGGGCCAGCATGGTATCGAATACCGGTCCCCGCGTGTGAATCCCATAGTTTTCCAGTATGTGCATATCAAACTTTATGTTCTGACCCACTTTGCGGATATCCTGATTTTCAAAGACAGACTGTAATTTTTTAAGACGTTTTTTTGCAGTTTTCTTGTCGGGAGGAAACGGGATATAATATCCTTCCCTTGCTTTGAAAGAAAAAGACAACCCCACAATCTCCGCTACCATAAAGTTCAGTCCGGTGGTTTCGGTATCAAAACAAAATTCTTTTAAACCGCTCAATGTGGCAGCTAATTTTTCAATGTCTTTATCCTTGTCCACCAAACGGTAATGATGTTCCACCGTGATAATGTTTTTACCCTCTTCCGGGCTGACCTGATGTGCCTGTATCTTTTGCTCAAACAAATTCCCCTGTACAGCAGCTCCGTCTAAACCATCCGCTAAGGATTTTTTGTTTTCTTCCGGAATAATCCGTTTCAACAGATTTTTAAACTCCAGCTCATGAAATAGTTCTTTTAGTTTATCCTCATCTATTCCTGTATTTCTATATAATTGTTCATTAAACGATACAGGTACATCGGTACGAATAGTTACCAGATTCTGAGAAAGAAAGATTTGTTCTTTGTAATTGATCAATGTTTCTTTCAGTTTTCCTGATAACTGGTCAATGTTTTCATAAAGGTTTTCCAGGGAACCATATTCTGAAATTAATTTCTTGGCTGTTTTTTCACCGATCCCGGGTGCACCGGGGATGTTATCAGCAGCATCTCCCCACAAAGCCAGCACATCAATCACCTGTTGTGGTTGTTCCACGTTGAAATAATCAGGAAGATCCTTTATGCCGACCAACTTGATTTCTGCTTTTTTCGTCCTGGGTTTTAACATAAAAACACGCTCCGAAAGCAATTGCAGATAGTCTTTATCGGGCGTTACCATATACGTTTTAAAACCTTTTCCCTCCGCTTGTTTTGATAAAGTGCCAATTACATCATCCGCCTCATAGCCGGGTTGCTCCACGACGGGAATATGATAAGCTTCTGCCAGTCTTTTTATATACGGAACCGCTATTCGGATATCTTCCGGCGTTGCATCCCTGTTGGCTTTATACTCTTGATACATATTGTGCCGGAAGGTGGGTCGTGGAGGGTCAAATACTATGGCAATATGGGAAGGATGATATAGTTTGAGTAATTCTTCAAGTGTAGTAATAAATCCAAATATAGCTGAGGTATTTATGCCACCAGATGTAATTCTGGGGTTGCGAATGAAAGCAAAATATGCCCGGAAAATTAATGCATAAGCATCCAGAAGATATAGCTCTTTCTCTTTTGTTTCCCCGTTCATGATATTACAGTTTTCACAGATTATCTTCTTTTCGCCACTCAGCAAAACTGGTTTCTGTTTCGTATAATTTAATTTTAACCAACTCAATATCCTCCGGTATTTCTTTGTTCAGGATTTCTACAAACAACAACAACAGATTTTCACTGGTAGGCTGAAAGGGAGTCAGTTCATATTTATCAAACATCTGATCTACATTTTTCAGAAAATCATGTGGAGCCTCATTGCTCACCACCACACAATGGTCATATCGTTTTACAATGATCCTGTTTACTATTTCTTTCAGAACCCCAAAATCCATGACCATCCCGTTTTTCACATTCCTGTTATCATAGACAGGTTTTCCCCTTACTGTTACATACAGCTTATATGAATGGCCGTGTATATTACGACAGGCTCCGTCGTAATTCCACAGGGCATGAGCCATTTCAAAATCAAACTTTTTTGTTATTCTAATCTTTGCCATCTGCTGAAATTATCTTATACAAAGATAGAATTTGTTTTTAGAAAAGAAGAACGGGTTAACGCTGAAATGATGAAGAACTTACTGCGTTCGTGTCATTTGCTCGTCGTTCTACTCCGAATGTCTCTTATACGGGGTTTGCTTTACTATTTTTTGCTCACAGGCCTGCTTTTGCGTTGCTTTGTGTATTCTTTGCGCAGCATGGTAGGATGACTTGTAAAACTCCAGGGACATTCAACCATTACTTTGCATTTTTACTAACGCAGTCAAGAATCTGACTTATGTTTCTATACTTTATAAAATAATACGTATTTTTCCCTTCCCTTTTGGATGCAAGTACTCCCTTATCTTTCAAAATACCGAGGTGATGAGAGGTAGTAGATTGTTCTATACCCAGTAGTTTATGTATTTCGGTTACACTTTTTTTGTCTCCGTCTTCCAGATAATTCAGGATGGCTATACGCATAGGATGGGCAATGGCTTTTAACATATTGGCTGCCTTTTCCAGTTGTTCAGTAGTTAATGTTCGTTGCATATGAGTGTATAAATTATTCATACAAATATATAAATATGTAAACTTACTTTACAAGGTTTTTATCATAAACCTTAAAAAAATAACCTGTTATAAGGCATAATTTGTAATTTTACAATTCATTTAATTTTAGCCTCATGAGAGACATGAATCCGAAGGAAATCAAAAAGCCGATAAGCAATGAATTAAAAGAATTTGAGAAATATTTTGCCTCTTCTATCAGGGGAACCAGTCCTTTGCTGAATATCCTCACCCGTTTTATCCTCCGTAGAAAAGGCAAACAAATGCGTCCGATGTTTGTTTTTCTCACCTCTAAAATGCTGGGAGAGGTAAACCAACGCACATACACTGCTGCCACTCTTATCGAACTGTTACATACGGCCACCCTGATTCATGATGATGTAGTAGATGAATCTTTTGAACGCCGTGGGTTTTTCACTATCAATGCTCTTTGGAAATCAAAAGTAGCCGTTTTAACCGGAGATTACCTGTTGGCCAAAGGTTTGTTACTAACTGTTGCAAATAAAGATTATGATATGCTGGAAATTGTCTCCAGAGCGGTAAAAGAGATGAGTGAGGGAGAGCTGGATCAGATCCACAAATCCAGAAAGTTAAACATTACCGAGAAAGATTACTTTACAATTATTGGTAAGAAAACCGCTTCTCTTTTTGCTGCCTGTACTGAATGTGGTGCCAACGCCGTTACGGACGAAGCATCTATCGTGTCTTCCATGAAAGATTTTGGAGAGGCACTGGGAATTGCTTTTCAGATCAAGGATGATATTTTCGATTACCAGCACAATGTATTCACCGGAAAACCTATGGGCAACGATCTACGTGAGAAAAAACTAACCCTGCCGGTAATCTACGCTTTATCACAAGCTTCGGATACAGAAAAAAGACAAATACGCAAGGCTATTCACCATGCTGATAAAAAACGGGAAAACATCAAACGTATCATTGATTTTACCCTAACCAAAAACGGTATTACATACGCCGAAAATAAAATGAATGATTATAAAACAAAAGCCCTCTCTATCCTGGATAATTTTCCCAATAACGAAGCCAGAGAAAGCCTCATACAATTGGTTGAATATACCGTGAAACGGGAAAAATAAAGAAGTGCGATTGTTGAACGATGAAGACTGAACCGTTCTGCATACTTTGAACTTTGTACCTCTCTGTCTTTGATGAACTTTAAAGTTAAGGATTACTCATTTCTTAGACTTTCGTCCAGCATTCCATCGGGCAACATCCAGTCTGGGTGGTATTCCCCCTTTTCTTCCATCTGATAACGTACACACCGGGTCCAATCTCCCCAACAATATTCTTCAACCCACTTTTTATCCAACTTCCCTTTTTCATAATAATATTTCATGGGACAGACAGGATACCATTTACATTGTTTTGATTTCATGTTAGAATTTTCACTTTTCTTCACGGTTAAAAAAATACAAAAGGCCTTATGATGGTATGAGTCGAGTCTAAAAAGGTAGATTTTTAGACTCGACTCATGGTATGTTTTCAAAATAGTTTTTAATAGAGGTAGCTTTGGCCGGACCAGTGAGCTCTGCCAGCTCTTTGAAAGTTTGTTGTTTTATTTTTTTAACACTTCCAAAATGATTTAACAAGAGATAAGCGGTTTTTTCTCCAATGCCCGGAATATTTTCCAGCTCGGAAGAAAGCCATTGTTGTGAGCGCTTCAGACGATGAAAGGTGATTCCAAAGCGGTGGGCTTCGTCACGTAAAAACTGTATTAGTTTCAATGACTCGGAGTTTTTATCCAGGTAAAGAGGGACAGGATCATGAGGGAAATAAATCTCCTCTAGTCTCTTGGCAATGCCGATAACCGCTATCTTTTTCTGTAAATTCAATGTTTCCAGGCTCTTCAGAGCAGCATTCAATTGTCCTTTCCCGCCGTCTATAACCACCAATTGCGGCAGTCCGGCCTCTTCTTCCAACAACCGTTTGTAACGCCTGTAAACTACCTCTTCCATGGAAGCAAAGTCATTGGGTCCTTCCACCGTCTTTATGTTAAAGTGACGGTATTCCTGTTTGCTGGGTTTTCCGTTACGAAATACCACACATGAGGCTACCGCGTTGCCTCCCTGAAAGTTCGAGTTATCGAAACATTCGATATGACGCGGAAGTCCGGACAATCGCAAATCTTTTTTTAATATCTCCAGTCTCCTTTCCGGTTTGTGTTTCCCGCCAATTCTGGCGGCACGTTTCTCTTTTTCCAGCAAGTAATACCTGGCATTGCGCTCTGATAGTTCCAGTAGTTTCTTTTTATCTCCCCGGCTGGGCACCGTCCATTTGGTTCCGGGCACATCAGTCTCTGACCTGAAAGGAACAATTGTTTCACGTGAAACACTACTAAACCGTTGCCTTATATCACTGACGATTAAGGGCAAAATGTCTTCTTTCTTTTCATGCAACACTTTCTTTACTTCCACTGTATGTGATTGTACTACAGATCCATGGATAATCTTCAAATAATTAACCACTGCAAACTTTTCTTTGTCCAGCATTGAGAAAACATCCACTTCCCCTACCTTGGGATTCACGATAACCGAACGCCCCCGGTATTTCTCAAGTATTTCAATATTGTCCTTAACTATCTGGGCTTTTTCATACTTATACTCTGTTGCATAGGTAGCCATCAGTTGTCTTAAGTGGTTGATTACCTCCCGGATATTTCCTTTGAGGATCAACCGGATACTTTTTATGTTCCTATCGTAATCTTCTTCCGTTTGTTTCCCGATACAGGGAGCTTTGCAATTGCCAATATGATACTCCAGGCACACCTTGTATTTACCTTCTGCTATTTTATCCCGCGATAGTTTCAGGTTACAGGTACGCAGCGGGTATAGTTGTCTGATCATATCCAGCAGTGTGCGCACCATCTTTGAGGAAGTGTATGGACCAAAATATTCCGATCCATCCTGTATAACATTGCGAGTTATAAAAACCCGTGGAAACGATTCATTTTTAATGCAAATCCAGGGATAACTTTTATCGTCTTTTAACAGGATATTATATCGCGGCTGGTATTTTTTTATAAGGTTGTTTTCCAATAGAAGGGCATCTGATTCGTTCTCTACCATAATATGATCCATAGAAACAATACGTTTTACAAGCACTTTGGTTTTCCCTTCTATTCTCCCGGTAAAATAGGACGATACCCGCTTCTTCAAATTTTTCGCCTTTCCTACGTAGATTACCTTGTACTCTTTGTCCAGAAAAAGATAAACACCCGGACTACCGGGCAGAGTTTGTACCTGGTCTGTCAACAACGTATGAGATGCTTCTGTTTGCATATGTGTAAAGATAAAAGATAAAAGGCAAAAATCGAAGCGTTAGATAAAATCTCTGTCTGACAGGCAGGCCACCCTGCCAGGGATAAAAAGATATTGCCGCTGTGTGCTAATCACCCGCAATTGCGTTGACAGATTATCAAGAGACCATTTTCCATCGCTGCCCGTCTCAGTGAGTCATTCGCTTCACTTACCCTACTCTCCGACCGGTTAACCCTGAAATCCCGGGCCAGGATAATTGAGAAATAACTGTATCGAAGGAATAAGCGATCCTCCCCGGCCCCTGAATAAAGCCGAAGTCGTTTTATCTAAGGGCGGGGTCTTTTAACCATTGCCTGAATGACTAAAATATAATGAAGAATGTATCAAAGGCAAGCAAAGAAAAAAGGGTATCGAATAGCCAGGAGTTAATTAGTGTCCGTCCATAAAGTCA
>CAYLJE010000033.1:14438-20312 GCA_964383915.1 uncultured Rikenellaceae bacterium | reverse complement strand
TTTTACAGCAAAGGTATAATGTTTTATAAATGTTTATCACTTTGGCCTGCTGAATGGCAGAATATTTTGGTTGCAATAAAATAAGTATTATCATGAGAAAGGACTTCATTTTTATAGTATTCTTTTTTTCTTTCTTTTTTACAGGTATTACGATATCTGCTCAGCAAGTGAACTATGATGAATCCAAAGTGCCGCAATATACCTTGCCTGATCCGTTGGTCATGGAAAATGGTAAACGGGTTACCACACCTGAAGAATGGTGGAATGAACGCCGTCCGGAGATAGTAAGACTTTTTGAAGAAAATGTTTATGGTAAAGTACCGGGAAAATTACAACATATGACTTTCCGGACTCTTTCTATCGACAGACAGGCGTTAAACGGTCTGGCTACATGTAAACAAGTCTCCATACTCTTCACAGGTAACGATAACGGCCCCAAAATGAATCTGTTGTTATATATACCAAATGCCAGGAAAAAACCTGCTCCTGCTTTCCTGGGTTTGAATTTTTACGGGAATCAGACGATTCAAAAGGATACAGGCATCTTTATTACACATGCATGGGTGATGAACAATAAAGCCTATGGGATTACAGACCACAGGGCTACGGAAGCATCACGGGGAATGCGTGCCTATCGCTGGCCTGTGGAAATGATCCTGAAGCAGGGTTATGCATTGGTAACAGCTTATTATGGTGATCTTGATCCTGATTTTGATGATGGCTTTCAAAATGGCGTACAACCCCTGTTTTATAAAAAGGGACAACACAAACCGGCGCCGGATGAATGGGGTTCTATTGCTGCCTGGGCCTGGGGACTGAGCCGTGCCATGGATTATCTGGAAACAGATCCTGATATCGATGCCCAACAGATTGCCGTGATGGGACATTCCCGCCTGGGAAAAACAGCTTTATGGGCAGCAGCCGAAGATCAGCGTTTTGCCCTGGCCATCTCAAACATGTCGGGTTGTGGGGGAGCAGCCCTTTCACGCAGACGTTACGGAGAAACCGTTGAGAGAATCAATACAGTTTTCCCGCATTGGTTTTGTGCAAATTTTAAGAAGTACAATAACAACGAAGATTCCTTGCCTGTTGACCAGCATGAACTGATTGCCCTGATAGCTCCCCGGCCTGTTTATATCACTGCAGCCGTGGAAGATCGATGGGCAGACCCGAAAGGAATGTTCCTCGCTGCCAGATATGCATCTCAGGTATATCATCTGCTGGGGAAGACCGGCTTGCCGGAGAATGCCGTGATGAAGGTCGGTCATCCTGTTTTGGGAACCATAGGTTTTCATATACGCCCGGGAAAACACGATGTGACCTTATATGACTGGCAACAGTTTCTGATATTTGCTGACAGGTATTTCCAGCCCCAAAAATAATCCGGAATCATAGATAAAAAATTCAGGAAGAAAATATCCCGGGATAAATAAAATCGAACCAGGGCAATTCATTACCTTTGTAATTCTTATCTAAAATCAGAGAAGATGGAAGCAGAAATTATTACCATTGGTGATGAAATCCTGATTGGACAGATTACAGATACCAACTCAGCATGGATAGCCAAAGAGTTAAATAAAATCGGTATTGCTATTTATCAAATTACTACCATTTCCGATAACAGGGAACACATCCTCAAAACAGTGAATGAGGCCCTGCAGCGGCATAATATTATACTGGTTACAGGGGGACTGGGACCGACGAGTGATGATATCACAAAAAAAACACTGGCAGAATATTTCAATTCCAAACCGGTTTTGAGTGAGAAAGTACTGGCATCCGTAAAACAACGGCTTCGGAAGAGAAATATTCAACTGAATGAAATGATCAGTGGTCAGGCTTATATCCCGGATAAATGCAAAGCATTAATTAATGAGTGGGGAACAGCTCCCGGCATGTGGTTCGAAAAAGACGGGAAAATACTGGTTTCAATGCCCGGCGTGCCAAAAGAAATGAAAGGTATCATGAAAAAATATGTGATCCCAAGCTTAAAGATAAAATATAAATTACCCCCCATATTACACAGGACTATACTTACTTATGGAACATTTGAAGCCAATCTGGCCCGTTTGTTGAAAGATTTTGAATCACATCTGCCATCCAATGTAAAACTGGCTTATTTGCCAGCATTAGGCCGGGTCAGATTACGACTAAGCGCCCATGGTACAGATAAGACAGCATTGTCTTCCCTGCTGGACCGGCTGGAAAAAGAAATGCTGGACAGGGTAGGGGACTACGTGTACGGAAAAGATGAGGACACGCTGGAACAGATCGTGGGTAATCTACTGAAAAAGAATGGTAAAACACTGACTACCGCAGAAAGTTGCACCGGGGGGATGGTGGCTCATTTGATTACTTCTGTCCCGGGAGCTTCCGATTATTTTTTGGGTTCAGTAGTCTCTTATTCCAATGATGTAAAGATCAACACCCTTGGCGTTTCAGAAGCTGATATAACAAAGGAGGGAGCCGTAAGTAAAATAGTGGTGGAACAAATGGTTTCAGGAGTCCGGGAAAAATTACATGCCGACTATGCCATTGCTATTTCAGGAATTGCAGGTCCTGCGGGAGGCACCCCTGATAAGCCGGTAGGAACTGTTTGGATAGCCATTGGAACCCCCGTAAATATTATTTCGGAAAAGTACCATTTTGGCTTTACACGCCTCGATAATATTACCAGAGCCTCTTATACTTCGCTGAATATGCTAAGAAAAATCTTACAGAATGGAACTTTTCAATAAAATATTGTTTTAATATTTGATTTTCTGAAGAAAATTACCGTATTTTGCGCTCACTTTTAAAAAGCTACCCTATTCAACATGTAGAAATATGTCAAGAGTTTGTCAAATAACAGGAAAGAAAGTGGTATCCGGAAATAATGTTTCCCACTCCAAGCGCAGAACCAGAAGAAAATTCTACCCAAATCTTTTTATGAAAAAGTTTTATTTTGAAGAAGAAAACCGGTGGATTACTTTGAAAGTATCTGCTGCCGGATTGCGCACCATCAATAAAAAAGGACTGGGAGCAGCATTACGTGAAGCCAAAGCCAAAGGCTATATTGTAACGTACTAAACAGAAAAAATCATGGCAAGAAAAGGAAACAGAATACAGGTTATTTTAGAATGTACGGAACACAAAAAGAGTGGAATGCCCGGAACCTCACGTTATATCACAACAAAAAACCGGAAAAACTCTCCCGAAAGGCTTGAACTGAAAAAATATAATCCAATTTTGAGACGTGTAACCCTTCACAGGGAAATAAAATAATTTAATCATGGCTAAGAAAGTAGTTGCAACCTTAAAGAGAGGAGAAGGGAACTCCTATACCAAGGCAATCAGGTTTATCAAATCCCCCAAAACAGGAGCCTATACCTTTCACGAAGAAATCATCAATAAAGAACATGTAAAGGATTATTTCAATAAGAAATAGGTCATAAAAAACGCTAAGGAAAAGCTTCCTTCGAAAGAGGAAGCTTTTTTTGTGTTATCTTCGTAAACTGTTTGTGAGTACATAATTTCATTAAATACCTTGCTGATAATGGGTTTATTCTCTGGAAATAAGAAAGAAAAAAAAGATATGATTTCATCCTCCGGCATACAACCCAAAAGCCTTGATCAGGGTCTGGAAAAAACAAAAGAGAGTGTTTTAAAAAAACTATCCCGTATTGTGGCGGGGAAAACACGCGTAGATGACCAGATATTGGATGATCTGGAAGAGATACTGATCACTTCTGATGTAGGGGTAGATACAACATTACAGATCATCCACCGGATACAAGAACGGGTGAAACGCGACAAATATCTGGGGACAGGAGAGCTGAATCGCATACTACGTGAAGAGATTGCCGCTTTACTGGAAGAACAGCCCACGGCAGAAGGTCTTGATTATAATCTGGAGAATCTTCCACGGCCTTATGTTATTATGGTCGTAGGAGTAAATGGCGTTGGCAAAACAACTACCATTGCCAAACTGGCCTATCAGTATAAAAAGAAAGGATACGAGGTTGTACTCGGAGCTGCCGACACATTTCGTGCGGCTGCCATCGACCAGTTACAGATCTGGGCAGACAGGGTAGCTGTTCCCCTCGTCAGACAACAAATGGGATCAGATCCGGCTTCTGTTGTATTTGACACCCTGCAATCAGCCCGGGCAAAGAACCATGATGTGGTGATTATAGATACAGCCGGACGCCTGCATAATAAAATCAATCTGATGAATGAACTGGGAAAGATTAAAAGGGTCATGCAAAAGGTAATCCCGGAAGCTCCTCACGAAATCCTGTTGGTTCTGGACGGATCTACCGGCCAGAATGCTTTTGAACAGGCCCGGCAGTTTATCGAAGTAACCCAGGTAAATGCCATTGCCGTGACCAAACTGGACGGGACCGCCAAAGGAGGTGTTGTAATCGGGGTGTCCGGACAGTTCCATGTTCCGGTAAAATATATCGGTATCGGAGAAGGAATGGAAGATTTAAAGCCTTTTAACCGGCAGGAATTTGTCAACTCCCTGTTTCCTGAAGCCTGATCTTATAAAATCTCTTATTTCGAAAAAATCATGGCGCTTTCCGGAAAAATGAAAGTTTCAGTAATCACCCTTGGCTGTTCCAAAAATACCGTTGATTCCGAGAGGCTGTTACGTCAGTTGGCGGCATCAGACCTGGAGGTAACCCATGATCCTGAAAATGTTAACGGAGGAACGGTCATTATCAATACTTGTGGCTTTATCCGGGATGCACAGGAGGAATCTATAGATATGATCCTGCGTTTTGCCGAAGCACGCAAAAAAGGGGACATAGACAAACTGATCGTGATGGGTTGTCTTTCTCAGCGTTTCCATAATGAACTGAAACGGGCGATTCCGGAAGTGGATTATTTTTTTGGTGTACATCATCAGAAAGAAATCATCCGTGCAGCCGGAGCGAACTTTCATTATGATCTGCTTAAAGAGCGTTTTTTGACAACCCCGCCTCACTATGCGTATGTAAAAATATCCGAAGGCTGCAGCCGTCATTGTGCCTTCTGCAGCATTCCTGCCATCCGTGGAAAACATATCTCCAGACCGGTAGAAGAAATCCTGCAGGAAGTTGAATGGCTGGCCGGTAGGGGCGTGAAAGAGATCATCCTGATTGCACAGGATCTTACCTGGTATGGTAAAGACCTGTATGGCATGCAAAAGCTGCCGGAGTTGTTGGAAAAAATAACCAACATCCAAGGAATACACTGGATACGACTTCACTATGCCTATCCAGCATCTTTTCCCTGGGAAATCATCTCACTAATGAAAGAAAAGTCCAATATATGTCATTATCTGGACATCCCTTTTCAGCATGTCTCTGATCACGTCCTCACCATGATGCGGAGAGGTTATTCGGGAAACCTTATTCGTAATATGATCAGAAGACTACGAAACGAAATACCCGACCTTGCCCTACGCACTACTTTTCTGGTGGGACATCCCGGCGAAACAGAAAAAGATTTTGAACAACTGCTGGCATTTGTGCGTGAGACCCGTTTTGAACGCCTCGGCGTTTTCCCATATTCTCATGAAGAAGGAACATACGCCTGGAAACACTATAAAGATGATATCCCTTATAAGGTAAAGCAGCAAAGAGCAGCCATTCTTATGGAAATGCAGGAAGAAATTGCTGCCCGGCAAAATCAGCAAAAAGTAGGAGACGTGTTTGAGGTACTAATAGATCGTTTGGAAGGAGACTTCTGGGTAGGACGTACAACATATGATTCTCCGGAGGTCGATCAGGAGATACTTATACACACACAGGAAAATACCACAATAAAGCCCGGGGACTTCCATGATGTAAAAATAACCCGGGCTGAAGATTTTGATCTGTTTGGCGAAATAACGCAGAAATAATCTAT
>CAYLJE010000033.1:6742-14338 GCA_964383915.1 uncultured Rikenellaceae bacterium | reverse complement strand
TAACCCGGGCTGAAGATTTTGATCTGTTTGGCGAAATAACGCAGAAATAATCTATTTTATGTCAACATTTCCCGTTTCCTTGGAGGAGGCCTTTAAAGTCTTTGTTTCTTTTGGTTTCCTGACTTTTATGATTATTTCCTCTTTCTTGCTGTCATAACTGACAGAGAGAATATCTCCTTTTTTGATGTTTGATTTGATAATGTTCTCCGCCATCGGATCTTCCAGGTATTTTTGTATGGCCCTTTTTAACGGACGGGCACCATATTGGACATCATATCCTTTTTCAGCAATGAAGTTCTTTGCCGTAGGCGATATCTTAAACTGGTATCCCAGATTCTTGATTCTGTCGTAAAGACCTCCCAGCTCAATATCAATAATCTTCAGAATATCATCTCTGGAGAGAGAGTTAAACATCACCACATCATCCACGCGATTCAGGAATTCAGGCGCAAAGGTTTTTTTCAATGCTTTTTGGATGACATTTTTTGCATGTTCATCCCGTTTTTCATTGAGTGATGAAGTAGTAAAACCAACACCCTGGCTAAATTCCCTTAGTTGCCGTGTACCAATATTGGAGGTCATAATGACGATGGTGTTCCGGAAATCCACACGACGTCCCAGGCTGTCAGTGAGCTGTCCTTCATCCAACACCTGCAACAGGATATGATACACATCCGGGTGTGCTTTTTCGATTTCATCCAGGAGAATAACCGAATAAGGTCTTCTCCTCACCTTTTCCGTTAACTGTCCTCCTTCTTCATAACCAACATATCCCGGAGGAGCTCCTACCAGGCGTGATACGGAAAACTTTTCCATATATTCGCTCATGTCAATTCGGATCAGGTTTTCCACACTGTCAAACAGATATCTTGCCAACACTTTGGCCAGTTGGGTTTTCCCGACGCCGGTAGGACCCATGAAAATAAATGTGCCGATGGGTTTGTTCGGATCTTTCAATCCGGCACGGTTCCGTTGGATAGCTTTTACCACTTTCCCTACAGCCTCATCCTGTCCTATGATACTCTCTCTGATTTCATCCTGCATTTTCAGTAACCGCATGCCTTCCGCCTGGGCAATCCGTTGAACAGGTACTCCTGTCATCATGGCAACTACTTCGGCAACTTTTTCTTCATTTACCACCTCACGGTTTTTAGATAGTTCTTTCTCCCATTTATCTTTTTCCACCTCCAACTGATCCAGCAACATTTTTTCCCGGTCTCTGTAATTAGCTGCCCGTTCAAAGTTCTGATTTTTCACAGCTTTTACTTTTTCTTTCTTGGTTTCTTCCAGTTGCTTTTCAATCTCCACAATCCTGTCGGGCACTACAATATTTGTAATATGCACCCTCGAACCGGATTCATCCAGCGCATCGATAGCTTTGTCCGGCAAATGCCTGTCAGTGATATAGCGGTTTGTCAGCTTGACACATGCTTCCAGCGCCTCATCTGTATATACCACATTATGGTGGTCTTCATAGCGCTCCTTAATATTGCTGAGGATATGCATGGTTTCTTCTATGGAAGTGGGTTCCACCATAATTTTCTGGAACCGTCTTTCCAGCGCACCGTCTTTTTCGATATGTTGACGATATTCATCGAGTGTGGTAGCCCCGATACACTGAATGTCTCCACGTGCCAGAGCAGGTTTTAACATATTGGCTGCATCCAGTGATCCGGTAGCTCCCCCGGCACCCACTATCGTATGAATCTCATCGATAAATAAGATAACATCCTCATTCTTAGACAGTTCATTGAGTATTGCTTTCATCCGCTCTTCGAATTGTCCCCGGTATTTTGTCCCTGCAACAATAGATGCCAGATCAAGGGTAACTACGCGCTTGTCAAAAAGCACACGGGATACCTTGCGTTGCACAATACGCAATGCCAGCCCTTCCACAATAGCCGATTTACCAACGCCGGGTTCACCGATCAAAATAGGGTTGTTTTTCTTTCGCCGGCTTAAAATCTGGGCCAGTCGTTCGATTTCTTTATCCCGACCTACAATAGGGTCCAGCCTGTCTTCTTCGGCAGCATGTGTCAGGTCAATACCAAAATTATCAAGAACAGGGGTGTCCGAAGTACTCTTGGAAGCCGAAGACGGAGAACTCCCTTTACTGCCTCTGAAACGTTTAGACTCTTCTTCCTCCTCTTCTTCTCCAGGGAAATCAGCCGAAGCTTCTGTCTGACTGTCCAGTATTTCATCCTTTATAATTTCATAATCAATATTCAGATCATGCAGTTTAATTGTTACCAGGGAAGTCTCATCTTTTAAAATAGCCAGCAACAGGTGTTCCGTGTCAATAACATCATTTTTCAATGATTTTGCTTCCAGATAAACCAGCTTCAGCACACGTTCCGAAGAACGCAACAAAGGAATATTATCTGTGCTGCTAAGTTTGAGGGGCCTGTCACTACGCAAACTTCCTTCAATTACCTTTTTCAAATCAAACAAATCAACTCCGAGGACCAACAGAGTGTCCACGGCCAATCCTTCCCCATCCCTTAAAATACCTAAAAATAAATGCTCAGTGCCTATATATGCATTTCCAAGACGGATCGCTTCCTCTTTACTGTAATTAAGCACATCCTTTATTCTTTGCGAAAATTTTGCTTCCATAACTACTATTTCCTAAATAAATCAAAATCAATAATTACTAATCCTCTCCCTCTTTCTCCAATCAAAGATAAAAATATAAAATAAAAACCAACCTTTTAGTAAAATATTTTACAAATATAATCAATTTTGTGCTTTCTTTTAAACACAATTTTGTTAATAATTCTGTGCATTATATGGTCATTTTCCATAATAATTCACTATTTTCGTGCGTTCAAAAACGACTAATCAAGAAAGCGCAACAAGAAATATGCCAGAACTTGAAAATATCATAAAGATAAATATTGAAGAGGAGATGAAATCGGCCTATATCGACTATTCCATGTCGGTGATTGTGTCGAGGGCATTACCTGATGTTAGAGATGGATTGAAGCCGGTACACCGGAGGGTCTTATTCGGCATGTATGAATTAGGGGTATTATCCAACCGTGCCACCAAAAAATCAGCAAGGATAGTAGGGGAGGTGCTGGGAAAATTTCATCCCCATGGCGATTCTTCCGTTTATGATGCCATGGTGCGGATGGCTCAGGAATGGTCCCTGAGGTATCCGCTGGTTGACGGACAGGGGAACTTTGGTTCAATTGATGGAGACAGTCCGGCTGCCATGCGTTATACGGAAGCAAGGCTCAAAAAGATAGCAGAAGAATCACTGGCTGATATTGACAAGGATACCGTTGATTTTCAACTTAATTTCGATGATACCATTAAAGAACCAACGGTTCTGCCTACGCGGATACCCTTACTTCTTATCAACGGAGCCTCCGGCATTGCCGTAGGAATGGCGACGAATATCCCTCCACATAACCTGGGCGAGATCATTGACGGCCTGATTGCTCAAATCAATAATCCCGATCTGTCGATTGAAGAGCTGATGCAATCTGTCAAAGCTCCTGATTTCCCCACAGGCGGAATTATATACGGCTATCAGGGGATAAAAGATGCTTATGAAACAGGCCGCGGCAGAATTGTTATCAGAGCCAAAACAGAAATAGAAACCACCACTTCCGGACGGGAAAAGATTATTGTAACCGAGATACCTTATATGGTCAACAAAGCAGAACTCATACGAAAAACCGCTGACCTGATCAATGAGAAAAAAATTGACGGAGTATCTTACATCAATGATGAATCAGACCGGAATGGCATGAGAATTGTCGTCATCCTGAAAAAAGACGTATCTGCAAATATCGTTCTAAATAAGCTATTTAAATATACTCAATTACAGTCTTCCTTTAATGTTAACAGTATTGCACTGGTGCATGGCAGACCGAGAATACTGAACCTGAAACAACTGCTTCATTACTTTATTGAACACAGACATGAAGTGGTTGTCAGGAGGACAAAGTATGAATTGAAACAAGCTGAAAAACGTGCCCATATTCTGGAGGGATTACTTATCGCGCTTGACCATCTCGATGAAGTTATTAAACTGATTCGTGCATCCAAAACGCCGGAAATTGCACGTGAAGGACTGATGGTGACATTTGAACTGACAGAAATACAGGCCCGTGCGATCCTGGACATGAGACTTCAGAAACTCACCGGATTGGAAAGGGAAAAAATCAGGGATGAATACAATGAGCTGCTGGAACAAATAAAGTATATGGAAGCTGTGCTTGCATCCGAAGAGCTTCAGATGAAAATCGTAAAGGACGAGCTGATTGAAATAAAAGAGAAATATAATGACAAACGCCGTACAGATATTGTACCTGATGCAGGGGAATTTAACCCGGAGGATTTTTATGCCGATGAAGAAGCAGTCATTACTATTTCACATCTTGGATATATCAAACGCACACCACTCACTGAATTCAGAAGACAAAACAGGGGGGGCATAGGAGCCAAAGGCAGTACCACACGGGATGAGGACTTTATTGAGCATATGTACATTGCCACCATGCATAATACCATGCTTTTCTTTACGGAAAAAGGCAGATGTCATTGGCTGAAAGTCTATGAAATACCCGAAGGTAGCCGGATATCCAAAGGCCGTGCGATCCAGAACATGGTGAATCTTGATCCCGGAGATAAGGTAAAAGCCTATATCAATGTAAGATCACTAAAAGATAATGACTATATCAATAGTCATTATATCATGCTGGCTACTAAAGGAGGCGTTATCAAAAAAACATCTCTCGAAGCCTTTTCACGTCCACGCCAGAATGGCATAAATGCAGTGACAATCCGTGAAAACGACCAGCTTCTGGCCGCTTCCCTGACAAATGGGGATCAGCAAATATTGCTGGCTGTGCGATCAGGCAGAGCCATTCGTTTCCCGGAGGATAAAGTTCGTTCCATGGGGCGTAGTGCAGCAGGCGTCCGGGGAATAACCCTCGCCGGAAAGCAGGATGAAGTGGTGGACATGGTATGTATTGAGTCGGGAGAACAAACCCTCCTTGTAGTCTCGGAAAAAGGATATGGAAAAAGATCAAAAGTTGATGCTTACCGGATTACCAACCGGGGAGGCAAAGGCGTAAAAACCATAAATATTACGGAAAAAACCGGCTCTCTGATTTCCATGAAAGCGGTAACCGATAAAGGAGACCTGATGATCATCAATAAATCCGGACTGGTGATAAGAACAGCCGTCAGCGATTTGCGCATAATGGGCCGGGCTACACAGGGAGTACGTCTTATAAACCTGAGAAATGGAGACTCTATTGCTGCTGTTGCTTATGTGGAAGTGGCGGACTCAGGAGATGAAATACCTGAAATGACGGATGAAATTGATGATGGTTCTTAATTTTTGGCAAAGATTTTGCGATCATAATAATATGTTTTATTTTTGAATTACTTTTTATTAAATTTATTTAAAATGAAAAAAATAGCATTGATACTGTTTGGAGCATTGATTCTCGGGTCTGTTTCATATGCCCAAAGAGGAAAAGTTGCCGCATCGCTTTCTTACCTCGAAAACGGAGAAATAGATAAAGCCTGGCAAACTATTCAGATAGCGGAAAAAAATCCTAAAACGGCAGAATGGTATAAAACCTATTACGCAAAAGGAAGGATACTGCAGTCAATGGCCGAGTCTAAAGACCCGAAAGTAAATAAGCTGGTAGATGAACCACTGGCTAAAGCTTATGATAGTTATCAGAAAGCCGTCAAACTTGATTCTAAAGGAAGAATCGAGAAATCAATCGAGGTTTACCTGCCTATTCTGAATAATGATTTTATTAAGAAAGCGGTGGAAGAATTTCAGGCCAAACAGTTTAAGTCTGCCATGGAATCTTTCGAATATGCATTGAAAGTAGGTCAGGATAAAGTATTTGGAGGGGTTGTAGATACCAGTCTGGTCTATAATGCCGGCCTGTCAGCTTATAATGGAAAAATATGGAATAAAGCCGTGGAATTCCTTACCAAAGCCACAGACATGGATTATGGAGGAGGTGCAGCTTATCAACTGCTGAAGAATGCTTACCTCGCAAAAGGAGATACGCTTGGGGGACTAAAAGTTTTGCAGGAAGGTTTCAATAAAGACCCTACAGATAAAACAATCATCTTTGAATTAATTAATTATTATCTGTTGATTGAAAAGAACAGCCAGTCTGCCATGGATTATATCAACAAAGCTATGGAAGAAGATCCTGAAAATGCTTCCCTGTATTTTGCCAAAGGATTGGCCCTGGATAAACTGAGCAGACATAAAGAAGCAATTGCTGCCTATAAAGAATCAATTGCCAGGGATTCTACATTCCTGAATTCATACTATAATCTGGGGGCCATGATATTTAATGATGGTGTGAAAATGTTTAATGATTGTAATAAAATCATGAATAATGAGAAATATAAGGCGTGCGTTGACTCTTCAGATATTAAATTTAAAGAATCCCTGCCATACCTGGAAAGGGCGCATAAGCTTGATCCCAAGGAGATGAATACCATGGAAACCCTTAAAGTACTTTATTACCGGCTGCATATGTATGATAAACGCGACCAGATTGTTAAAGAGTTGGATGCTGCTAAAAGCGGTGGTGATTCCGGAACAGAGAAATAATAACATATCCGTAAAGGGGAGTCTTAAAGAGGTTTCCCTTTTCTTTATGATTTATTAGTTAACATAATATTAATTATAGGACAAACATAGCAAATTAACGCTCAGCTTTGCTGATTAACATAAAATCAGATATAGGTACTACGCAGCAGTCCTATATCGGTAGATTTTATGTTAAAGTTAATTTGCGGTCGCCTATAACTTAGCAAATCGATCTCATGAGCCCTGACTTTTCTGCTTCTAAAGTTACTAACCTTTGCTAGTCCTTCATAAAATCAACAATCTGTTTCGCTTTTCTTTTTCCAATGCCCTCAATTTCAATTAATTCATCCTGCGAAAGATGCATGATTCTTTATCTTCAGGAGTCTCGGCGAATGAAGATTTTATTTTTTCATCCGCTCCCGCAACTGTTTTTCCCGGCCGGCATTCCAGTAACCACAATTGAGACGGAGAAAAACCGAAGTATAGGGAATTGTCAGCGTGGTCTTAAGTACCAGGATATTGAAAGTCTTTGCCGTTTCATCAATATCGGCAATCAGGTCTTCATGCAATTTTTTCTTTACCTGCAGTCCATCGAGCAGTTTTTCCAATTGTTTTTTATACGTATTCATCCCGGGGGCTTCCGCCTCACTGACATAATCCATTTCCCTGTCGAGAAAAACTTCGGGATAGACATGCGGGGCCCTGGCAACAGCTTCAAGCACTGTTTTCACCACGGTAAGCTGGTCCTCTCCTGTGTAAAGGGTGCGGATGGCCGGTTTGCTCTGCAGCGGATAAGCCATATCCACAATCAAAATCCAGTTCCGGTGACCAAATAAAGGCAAAGCATCCTGCAACTGCTTCCGCCAGTCGTTATGGTTCTCCTGACTATACACAGGCATTATAATTATAAGGAGGGAAAAAACAGATAATAATTTTTTCATGATCCGGGTATTATTGCATCTTGTTCATCACATTTGTTTCTTGAAAGAAAGTAATTATTGAAGACC
>CAYLJE010000033.1:0-6642 GCA_964383915.1 uncultured Rikenellaceae bacterium | reverse complement strand
TATTGCATCTTGTTCATCACATTTGTTTCTTGAAAGAAAGTAATTATTGAAGACCCTTAAATCTGAATCATAGAGATGGCTGCTTCGGCTGCTTTAATAATGACCGGTTTTGTCGGTGCGCTGGTAAGCAAAGGATGTGTTCCGATCTGGTATGAAACCAGCTCGTAGATGGTAATACTTTTTTGAATGACCAGTCCGATGGTATTAATTATTTCACCGGCGGATTCACTACCCCAGGTTTCCCCGCCCAATACGGATCCGTCCGAAGGAGAAAAATATAATTTAACGGTTAAGGGGGATGCATCGGGAATAGTCGCGGGATGTCGGTCCACGTCAGTGAATTCTGCACATAAAAAATCTATACTAGCTTCTTTTGCACTTCTTTCATCAATACCGGCGGCAGCCATTGCCAGTCCGTTGATCTTCGTTGAGAAAATACCCAGGGTTCCACTAAAGAGTTTTTTGATTTTAACTCCGAACAAATTATATCCCAGGACACGTGCTTCAGCTGTCGCCGTAGAAGCAAGCATGACCTGGTCACTGCGTCCGGTCAGGAAACCAATGGTCTGTGAACAGTCCCCGACAGCGCTAACATCTTTTACCGAAGTACGTCCGTAACTATCCACCTTGATAGCTCCCATAATATTTAAAGGTAATCCGGCTTTTTCTGCCAGTTCAGCATTGGGTTTATATCCAATCGAGAGAATAACAGCATCTGCTGTTATTTCCTCTCCTCCTTTTACCTTTACTTTTTCTACATAGCCATTGTTATTGCCTGTAATTTCTTCTACTAAAGTTGAGGTACGAACAATCGTAGCGGTTTTTTTAAGTTGTTCTGTGGCGATCCCGCTTAATTCTTCAGAAAAGGCTTTGGAAAAACAGTATTTTTCACTTTCAATCAGTGTGACTTTTTTATCATGATGTGATGAGAGCTGTTCTGCAACTTCGGCCCCGATAAACCCACCCCCTACGATCACAATATTTTTTTTATTTTTTAATGCCTCAAAAAGCGTTTGTATATAGCGGTAGCTTTTCTTAATATAAAAAACATTCTTCAGATTATAGCCTGGTATAAATATAGGAGTTACAGGTCTGGAGCCTGTTGCAAACACCAGTTTATCATAGTAGTAAATATCTCCTGATTTCACACTTACCGACTTTTCTTTAATATCAACTTCGGTGACAGGATCAACAATCACTTCCCCTCCCATATCTTTGAATGGTTTCGGACCCATCATATTTTTATCCACAGAACCCAGTTTGTGAAAAATATAAGGAATGCCACAGGGCACCAAACCTTTTTCTTCTTCTGTGATCATTAAAACCGACTTATCAGGATTTTGTTTTTTCACGGTTACTCCCGTTACTATACCGGCAGGTCCTGCCCCGATAATAATTACGTTATGTTTTCCCATTTTAATTTTAATTTTTAATACTATGCCTGCAATATTACATGCAGTGCTCTATAAATTTCATTTATAATCATATTATTCTGGTTTCTTTCTATCCGTTTTTGCTGATTTTTTTGAGCAACTCTATATTAAGAATTTTAATTTTTTTTCCTTGTAATGCAATAATTTTTTCATCTTTAAACTTAGACAAAATACGAGCCACACTTTCTATTGCCATTCCTGACAAAGAGGTTAATCCGATAAAATCTCCCGGCGTTAATAATTTAATAATGATATTCCTCTTAGGACCTTCAAGATATATTTTCACTAAGCCATCGAGAATGTATAATATATTGGAAACATGTGATCCTTCTTTTATTATAGTCTCCCCTTTTTTATAGTTGAACCCGATTTTAAATATAATTGACATGCAAATATATACAATTTGGCTGTATTTTATTTAAATCCGGTCTCTTCCTGTTTATATGTTTCGTTTTGTTTGGTTTTCTTAATCATATAGTAAAATATATTCGTAATATTTCCATTATTCATTTCCTCGGTAGATAAAGCCCTGAAAAGTTTTAAAAGGCAATTATCAAAATATGATTCTATTTTTATTACATCATTAACCGATAAGGATGGTCCGGTTTTAATGTCCCTGAAGCAATCTGATATCAGGTTCGATACTTTGTAAGCCGGGAAGTCTAGCCAATTATCCATCGCCATGGCTATTTTTTTATGTCTTTCCAGATATTCTTCTTTGTTTTTCTCATTTTGGCAGAGTTTGCTTAGTAACATCTTCACCTGTTGGTTTCTTTCTTTTTCATACAGACTGCAATATAATACATACAATTGTTTATGAAAAGACTGAATTTGTTTTATTATTTCACTTTTCTTCTTATACATTTTTAGCTCCTTTCCTGTTTAGACTCGACTCATGTATCTTATTAATAATATTCTTGTTTTTTTTTGGCAAAAGTCTGGAGTGAACTAAAGTTTAGAGTTCATAAAGTTAATTGGATTTCAACAACTATCTGGTGCAATTGCCTGACAGCCATGATGATTATATCAGCTGTTTCTGATTTGTATGCAGTAATAAATACGGGAATCTGTCAGGAGGCAGAAACAGAAAGAATGGCACCTTCTTTATTATGATGAAATTATTTCTAACCTGTTTTTCCATTTTTCCCAATCCGGCATTATTTTTTTCTGAAGCTTATAGAAATCTTTGTTGTGTTTAGGATATATCAAATGACATAATTCATGAACGACAACGTATTCTATGCATTTTGAGGGTGTTTTAATCAGTTCGGGATTCAACAATATCTTTCCTTTCGGTGTACAGCTCCCCCACCGTTTTAACATTCTTTTTATTTCCCAGTGTGGCATCTCCAAATGGTACTTTTTAAAACGATCCATGTATTTTTGAATGGCTGCCTTAAAATGATCATTGGCATGTCGGTAATACCATGCAGTAAGTGTTTGCATTACAGACTGTTTGTCATTGATACCCCTGACAAAAACCCACAATGCCCCTCCTTTTAGTTTAACGCTGTTTTTATTAGCCGGTCTGATTTTCAGCAGATAACGCCGGCCCAGATAGAGATGTGTTTCACCTGATACATATTCGCGTTTTGGCGTCCGGGGCAGGAATTGTTCAAAGTAAGTCTGCTGCTTTAGGATCCACCGTCCTTTTTTTATTATTTTTTGCTCAATCTCATCTATAGGAGCATATTCCGGGGCAATAACCATAATTGACAAATCCGGATGTACTTCGATCTGCAATGTTTTACGTTGGGAACGGGTAATGACTACATCCAGTTTTTGTGTACCGTAATTTACCGTATGCCGCATCAGTAATTGTTTTTAGCCACTTTCAGGCACCGGTTAAGAATCTCGTCAATTACATCGAAAGTTAACTCAAACCCGAATGTTTTCCGGTGTTCGATCAGGTAATCTTCTATTTCATTTTCCATTTTTTTCTGAATATCCGGATTACGTTTCCAGTCACGTATGGTCAGTTTCTCAACGATTCCGGCAATCTCAATCCCTGCCCCGGCAATCTCATCCCTGACATTCTCTGTTGTTTCGGAACCATGTGTGTCGCTCAGTACTTCAGACAAAGCACCATAGAAAGCACGTGCCTTCTCTTTATCCCGGATGATCTCCGGTATTCCTTCCAGATAACCCGATTGAAAGTTTTTACGGGTTTTAAGTATCCGGGACAGATACTCTTTTTCATCAATTCTGCCTTCCCTGAATAATTGAATGGTCTCTTCAATAAGTTCCGAAAACTTCCTGTAATAAGCTTCATCCTTTTCCATCCGCTCGGATATGACCTTTTTCATCCGGTGGGCAATCATATCGGCTTTGGATGCCGGCGTTTTACCATAGGCGACCAGGGTTTCCCGCACCATTTTTTCATCAAAGATGTTCACCTGTTCCGTAACCTGTTCAACATAATCCGCCCCCACATGCGTATCCAGCAGTTTCCTGACACGGGGTTCATATTCTTTATAGCTGATCACTTCGGCATAGCGCTGCTGAACGGATAAACGCATCTTCTGAAAGAATTTCAGTTCATCCCTGAATGCCTCTATCTGACGGTTGGAATATTCCCTGTAGAATTCATCCGAAGAGAAGGCGATTTGTAATATACGTGCATAAGCCGATAGTTTTTCATAAAAAGAATCCCTGATATCTTTGGGCCCTAAGTGACGTTCCAGGGCTTCGATATCCTTTCTGTCAACGCTTTTGAATATATCCCATAGTTCATCCAGTTTTGCAGGGACTTTTCTTATCTCGGTTTTTATATCCAGTACGGTACCCTGCAGGTCCTCTTCTTCAAATCCTTCCAGGGCACTATAGTGTGTCAAAGCTTCATCCAGTTTCCCCAAGATGCCTACATAGTCAATAATATATCCGAATTCTTTTCCCTCAAACAAACGGTTAACGCGGGCAATAGCCTGTAAAAGATTGTGTTCAACCAGGGGTTTCGCCAGATACAACACCGTATTTCGCGGGGCATCAAATCCTGTCAACAGTTTGCTGACCACAATAATTATTTCAACTTCATCGCTCTTTTCTTTAAATCTTTCAATAACATCGTTTTCATATTCTTCCTGTCCCCGGTATTTTTCCATTAACCTGTTCCAGTAGTTTATGGCTTCGCTGCCGGTATCTCTCCACACATCATCGTAACTGCTCCTGCTGTCAGGCGGTGTAAACACAACGCTGGTATTCACTCTCAAAGAAGGATCTGGCTGATTTTCAAAATATTTCTGATACCGGATGGCGGTATTGATCCTCGGCACGGCCAGTTGAGCCTTAAAACCCGTGTGTTGCCAGTTTTTACAAAAATGTTCCGAAATATCAAAGGCAATCTCTTCAATGACCTGTTCCGATTCATAGATCCTGGAAATGGTGGCAAATTTTTTCTTAAGGTCTCTTTGCGCTGCTTCCGACAAAGGGGCTGACAGACGCTCAAAACCCTTATCAATCTGTTGTTTGTTCACGCTCAGTTTGGCCGACCTGCCTTCGTATAACAAAGGCAATACGGCTTTATCTTTCACTGCCTGATCGATGGTGTATTTATGGATGAAACCGCCGAATTTTCGTGCTGTATTTTTCTCGGTTTTAAGCAAAGGGGTTCCTGTAAAACCGATATAAACAGCATTCGGCAACATGCGTTTCATACGTGCATGGGCCGATCCGTACTGGCTGCGATGACTTTCATCCACCAGGACAAAACTATTGGCAGAAGGATCTGTAAAATCATTACGTTTCAGGGCGGTCTGGAATTTATCAAGAATAACCGTAATGTTTTCGTTGCCTTTATCTTTAAGCAGTGCAATCAGATCGTTTCCCGATTTTGCTTTCTTAACATTTTTACCACAGTTCTGGAAGGTTTTATAAATCTGTTTGTCTAACCTGATGCGGTCGGTGACGATAATGACCCGCGGGTCTTTAATACTTTTTTCCAGGGCAATGGATTTGGAGAGCATAACCATAGTGAGCGATTTGCCGCTGCCCTGCGTATGCCATATCACCCCGCCTTTTCTTATACCGTCGTTACCGGTTTGTCTGATTCGCTCCAGCGTCTTCCTTACGGCAAAGTATTGCTGATAACGGGCTATTTTCTTCTCCGGGCCATCATATACCATAAACTTATACACCAGGTCCATCAACCGGTCATGTTCGCACAAAGCGTACAAAGCTTTATCCTGTTCCGTGGGCAGCCGTTCTTCAGCTTCCGTATGGCCGGCTTTTGATTTCAGGAGACGATGAACCTTTTGTTCGTTTTCTTCTTTCCATACCGACCAGAAATCCTTCTGTGTACCGGTAACGCCGTATTTTACCAGGTTGGGCTGCACAGCCATTAAAAGTTGCGCGTAGTGAAATAACCGCGTTATGCCCACATCCTTTTTCTGATTGCGAATATGTTGTGAAATGGCTTCATCAATCGTAAAATTGCTGTCCCGGCGTTTGTTTTCTATGACCACAAAGGGAATCCCGTTCACGAAAAGCACGATATCGGGCCTGCGGGTCTCTTTTATTCCTTCCACCACAAACTCTTCGGTGAAATGAAAGACATTGTTATCGTAATGTTCCCAGTCGATATATTTCAGCGTAAAAGCTTTCCGGTCGCCCCGGATGTTCTCCGTGAAGCTTTTGCCCAGTGTGATCAGATCATACACGGCTTCATTGGTTTGCACCAGCCCTTCATCGGGCACATTCCTGATGGCATTCAGAGCAGCCTGGATGCTGCTTTGAGAGAATTTGTATTTTTTGTTTTTATATTCGAACTCATTCGTCGCCTGCAGCCGTTCCTGCAATATTCCTTCCAGGATGACATTTGACAGGATACCTCCCCGTTCTTTTCCCGTGACTTCGGGAGAGAGGTATGTCCATCCCAGCTTTTTTAACAGGTTGATAGCCGGTTGCTGGGAATCTTCGAATTCGGTATAAGGTAAAGTGCTCATTTGATGCCGGGATTTAGAAGGTTTACAATTTAAGTTCTTCCGGTTGTTCCGCTTTTTGGGCCAGTCTTTTTTCATTAACGGCCAATCCCTGAACAGGATATTCCCGGAGTACTATTTGATTCTGTTTTTCCATTTCTGATAAATTTATCAACCGCCTTTTTTCATTCTATCCCTCCGGGATGTTCATTATTTGATCATTTCCTGTATCAGGCATTAAAATGCCTGCTTTTTATCATCTTGTCCCTACCGGGACAAAGAAAAAGTGTTTC